>NZ_JBNPOS010000001.1:0-121651 GCF_050315295.1 Streptococcus sp. SGI.013 | reverse complement strand
ATCGTAATTTCTTTTAAATATTCCGTTAAAATCCCTTGAGACAAATTGCCCGTACTATCCACCATTGACGGCGTGATGGTAAACGAAAAATGAGTACTTGCATCATCTACTTTTAAATGAGAGACAATTTCCTCACTAAAAGTCGGTAAACTTTTTTCCTGGAGATTCTTTAACTCAGCCATAACCTTGCGACGCGTCACAACCCCTAACAGCTTTCCATCATTAGCGACAACTGGTAACATCTGAAAATCATCTAACAACATTTTTTGGCTAACACTAGCTAAACTAACATCAAAATAAGTTACAATAGGATTGCGAGTCATCAACTTATCAAGGGTCACACTAGCCTCTTTTCCTGTGACATCCCGCATACTAATCATCCCTACAACCATCTCATGTTGATTTAAAACAGGAAAACGCACCTGATTCAGCTTTCTGACCAACTGATGAAAATCTCTAACAGTGTCCGTTTCAAATAAATAATCTGCCTCAAATTTAGGGATTAGGATTTCTTCAACTGTCTTTAAATCTGTTTTTATACGAATATCAGACAAGGCGCTATTAATCATTCGAGCAACGGTAAAGGTGTCAAAATGACTAATCATAATTGGAATGGATAAACGATTGGCGATAGCCTTAGCTTTATCCGATACTTCAAATCCACCTGTCACTAAGATGGCATTCCCATGCTCTAAAGCAAAAATTTGAACATCTTCTCTATCGCCAACAATCAGCAACCCTGAGCTAGTCAAGTAACGACCTATATTTTCTAATGTCATAGCAGCAATGGCGAAATGACTAAATTCACGCTCTAACCCTGCATTTCCCGCCACCAAATCTGCGCTACAAACCTCTAAAATTTTAGCATAGGTCAGCTTATCAGATGATAGCTGATTTTTAGTTTGAATACGAATGGTCCCACTACGCGGACGTGTTTCAACAAGACCACGACTCTCAGCTTCTTTGATTGCTCTGTAGGCTGTTCCATCACTCACCTTCAAACGATTAGAAATTCCTCTCACACTGACACGTTTACCAACTGCCAAACCTTTTAAATAGTCTAAGATTTCTTGGTGCTTACTCATCATCCGTCACCCCAGCTCTTAACTCGTAAGTCAAGTAATTCCTTATTTTATGCGTGTAACGATCACTACCCTTGTAACTCCCCACCAGACGATAATGACATTTCTCAGCAACTCTTTTACTTGCGATGTTTTCTTTGTGAACAATAATATTTATTCTTGCTAACCGACAGGCTTTTAAACCTAAAAAAGAGATATTCTTGACACACTCCGTCATCAGTCCTTTTCCCCAGTAGTCACGTTTCAAAAAATAAGCTAATTCAGCAGAATTTTGGTTTAGATCAATCTTTTCAAACTGAACAATGCCAATTAACTCCTCTGATGCTTTCAATTCTATTCCCCATATGCCTAGAGGGGCTTTCATAAACTGTTGAACAAATAATTCATCACATTCTTGTCTAGTCTTGGGCTTTGGAAAAATAAAGGGTAACTCATCCTCAATTAACATACTGAAAAAAGAATACCGATCATCAAATCTAAGGGGTCTTAACCTAAGAACTTCTGTTTCAAAAGTGGCATACTTTGCCAATGTTAGCCAAATTGTCATGTGTTTATTATACAGGTTTTTAACGTTTTTAGTCAAATATCCCTAGAATAAAGACAAAAAGTGGTATGACTAATCATCTTATAAAAGAATCATAGTCATACCAGCTTGATTTATTCTTCAATAATATCAATATCTGCGCCTAAGGCACGTAATTTCTCAATAATGTTAGAATAACCACGTAAAATAAATTCAATATTAGTGATTTCTGTTCTTCCTTTAGCCATCAAACCTGCTGTGACTAAGGCAGCCCCTGCACGAAGATCTGTCGCTCTAACAGGAGCTCCCGTCAACTGATTTGGACCATCATAAATAATGGTTGAGCCGATTATTTTAATATTAGCACCCATACGTGCTAACTCTGGCACATGATTAACACGCTTTTCATAAATCGTATCAACTAAATTCCCACGTCCCTCAGCTTTCAATAATAAAGGGGTCACAGGCTGTTGTAAGTCCGTTGCAAAACCAGGGTAAGGAGCAGTACGGATATTAACTGGTTTTAAAGATTCTTGTTTTTCTACAAAAATACTATCTTCTTCAATTGTCATCCGAACACCCATCTCATCCAACTTCGCAATGAAACTTTCTAAATGCTCGTATAAAACATTCGTGACTCGAATCCCTTCACCCACAGCAGCAGCAAGAGCGATATATGAGCCAGCCTCGATACGATCTGGAATAACTTGATGACGCGTCGAACCTAAGTAATCAACCCCTTCAATAGTAATCACATCTGTCCCTGCACCGCGAATACGAGCTCCCATGTTATTTAATAAAGTGGCCACATCAATAATCTCAGGTTCCCTAGCAGCATTTTCAATAACAGTTTTTCCCTTTGCCTTAACAGCCGCAATCATGGTATTGATCGTAGCACCTACTGTCACAATATCAAAATAAATATGAGTTCCATGCAATTGACCACTTTCTGTAGCTAAACGCATGTTATCTCCCTCATAGGAAACTTTAGCTCCCATAGCTTCAAAAGCTTTTAAGTGCAAGTCAATTGGACGTGGCCCTAAATCACAACCACCTGGCAAACCTACAGTCGCTTCTCCAAAACGTCCCAACAAACTACCATAAAAATAATACGAAGCACGTAAACTATTGATTTTTCCATAAGGCATGGGGATATTTTTGACCCCACGAGGATCGATTTCTAGGGTTTCCCCCTCACGAATCACACGAGCTCCCATGATTTCCATAATTTCAATCAAGCTATCAACATCACTAATTGCTGGAACACCGTCTAAAATAACGATATCATCAGCTAGCAAAATAGCAGGAATTAAGGCAACCACACTATTTTTAGCACCAGATACAGCAACTTCACCTGTCAATGGTTTACCACCATTGATGACAATTTTTCTCATACTTTCTATTCTTTCATAAATAATATTTCAACCTTCTTATTGTATCATTTAGTAAACAATTTGACAAATAGAATTATCTATTTTTTACATTTTTATCACTAAAATATTACAAAAGCATGACACTCCAGAGTATCATGCTTTTTTTCTAATTAAACTAATGAAAGTAATAAATCTACTTAAAGGTAATGCTTTAAGCTATCAACCTTATCCAAACGTTCCCAAGGAAGATCAATATCCGTACGTCCCATATGACCATAAGCTGCCGTTTGCTTATAAATTGGACGCTTCAAATCAAGCATCTGAATAATACCAGCTGGACGCAAATCAAAAACTTGGCGCACAGCCGCTTCTAATTCTGACTCTGCAACCGTACCAGTCCCAAAAGTGTCTACCCTAATAGAAACCGGGTGAGCTACCCCAATGGCATAGGCAAGCTGAACTTCTGCTTTTTTAGCAAAACCTGCTGCAACAATATTTTTAGCAATATAACGCGCTGCATAAGAAGCTGATCGATCTACTTTTGTGGCATCTTTTCCTGAAAAGGCTCCTCCGCCGTGGCGCGCATAACCACCATAAGTATCAACGATAATCTTACGACCAGTTAAACCTGAGTCTCCTTGAGGACCTCCAATTACAAAACGTCCTGTAGGATTAATAAAATATTTTGTCTCCTCATCAAGATACTTTTCTGGGATAACTGCTTTAATAACCTTGTCAATCACATCTTGATGAATCTGCTCATTTGAGACTTCTGGATCATGCTGCGTGGAAATGACAACGGTATCTACACGAACGGGTTGATTATCTTCATCATACTCCACAGTAACTTGACTTTTAGCATCTGGACGAAGGTAGGCAATTTGACCAGATTTACGCAATTCTGCTAAACGACGGACCAAAGCATGACTAAGCGAAATCGGCAACGGCATCAACTCTGGCGTTTCATCTACCGCAAAACCAAACATAAGTCCTTGGTCTCCTGCCCCAATCAAATCTAATGGGTCTTGCTCCTCATTTCCACGAACCTCAAGAGCCTCATTCACCCCTTGTGCAATATCAGGTGATTGTTCCACTAAAGATGGATGCACACCTACAGCTTCTGCAGAAAAACCATACTCTCCTTTAGTATAACCAATCTCAGCAATAGTATCACGGACCACACGGTTAATATCAACATAAGCTGTGGTTGAAATCTCGCCAAAAACATGAACTGATCCTGTATAAACCACTGTCTCTGCTGCAACGTGTGCTTCTGGATCTTGCTCTAAAATAGCATCTAAAATAGCATCTGAAATTTGGTCTGCAATCTTATCTGGATGCCCCTCAGATACTGATTCAGACGTGAAAAGTTTACGTTCTGACATTTGACATGTCCCCCTTTTAAATAATAAGTCACTTAAAAATACAAATCGTCTCTGATTTTCAAGTCAGTTAAAAAGTTACAAAGCACTGATTGAGACAACAATCACCTTTTCGGGACTAATTAACTTATCCATTATATCATTGTCTTTTCAAAATAGAAAATCTTTTTAAAAATTTGACATAGTTATTTTCTATAAGCAGTCATATACTTTTTGAATAACTTGAAATCACCCAAGGTTTTGCTATACTTATCTTATGAAAACCTACGAAAAAATCTACCTTGAACTAAAACACCAATCCGATTATATCAGCGGAGAAACGTTAGCAGAAAATTTATCTGTTTCACGAACTGCAATTTGGAAAGCCATAAAAACTTTAGAAAATAAAGGACTAATGGTTGAATCCACAAAAAATAAAGGCTATAAGCTTGTCAGCGGAGATCTCTATCTTAAAGACCAATTAGAAGAACGATTAAACTTCCCTGTTCAAATCCTTGAAAAAAGTCAATCCACTCAGATCGATGCCAAAAATGGACTAGAGAAAGGAGCTCCCGCTCCTACTCTTTACTTAGCTCAAGAGCAAACAGCTGCTAAAGGAAGATTCGGTCGATCTTTCTTTACGGACAAAACAGGTGGCATCTATATGTCCTTACACCTTAAACCCAATTGCCACTATCAGGATGTGAAACCTTATACCATTATGGTAGCAAGTAGCTTGGTGAAGGCAATCTCTCGATTAACAGGTATAGAATGTGATATCAAATGGGTTAATGATATTTACTTAAATGGTAAAAAAATTGCTGGTATCTTAACAGAAGCTATTACATCAGTTGAGACAGGGCTAGTAACAGATGTCATCATCGGAGTAGGCATCAATTTCTTTATTTCTACCTTTCCTGAAAATTTATCGGAAATAGCAGATAGCCTTTTTAAAACAACTCCAGGTATTACGAGAGAAGATTTAATTTGTAGTATGTGGAACATTTTTTTTGAAACTCCTGAATATGACTTAGTGAAATACTACAAGGATAAGTCACTCGTCCTTCATCAAACCATTACTTACCTTGAACAAGAACAAGAAAAACAGGCTAAAGTATTAGACATTACCGACCGTGGAGAATTACTAATCCAAACTGGAGAAGAAAAAAAGACGCTCTCCAGTGGTGAAGTTCGCCTTATTTCTTGGTAGTCTTATCAATAGCCTTCATTACGCGACTAAGTACCAAACTCGTATAAAGTTTTCTAATCAATAAAAATGCCCAAAAGCCTGCAAAAAAATACTCTTGATCAAAGATCGCTTGGTTAAACAAATAGGTTTCTACGGCTGTACCTAAAGCAAAAATAAGAAATTGTTGTCTTGTCATGGTGACATTATAGCATAATTTCTCAAATAAAACATACCAAAAACACATTAGAAAGGGGTAAAATAGACTCCTTCTAATGTGTTTTTTCATTCATAAATTAAAAAGTCTAGCTTTCTTCCACGATAATTTTGTCAGCCAAAAAATCAAATCCTTCTGGGATAATGAAAGCTCCTTGGTCTTCTTTATGATTTTCTGTCTCACTATCTTGCTTTTGCGCTTTTAGTTGCTTAGCAAACTCTGATCGAATACGGTTGAAATCCTCTTTAGGAACTGCCATGATTTTAGGGGAGAAATCGGCCACCTTACTCATAATATTTCCAACAATTGTGTTCAAATCTTCACGACGCATAGCTTGTTCAGCATTAAATGCGGCATCAAAAGCCAAGATGGCATTGTCGCTATTTGCAAGAACAGGTTCTGATCCCAGCAAAAGAGCTCGATTTTGTGGTGAAATACTATCTAAAATTTCATTCCAAGCAGATTTTAAAGCGTCCAAATAAGCTCTAGATTGCTCACTGTCCTCCACCGTTTCTTTCATAATGGTCATAATTTTAACCTTATCAACCTTGTAGGTTACTTGTGACTTAGGTTGAGAAAGGTTAGAACTAGACTTCACTGATCCTGTTTCGAGTTTTTTTAGTGCCTGCTTTAATTCTGCGATCTCAGCTTGAAGATGGCTTAATTCTTGCGTCAACTCCTCTGTTAGACCAATATGATTTCCCTTTTCCTCTGCTAATCTGATGGTCATCATTTCTGCATAAACTTTCGGATGGGAACCATTTTTTATATCTTGCAAAGCCTTTGTGACCTCCTCAATCATGGCAAAGAGGCGTTCTTTAGGAAGTTGCAAGTTCATCTCAAACACTTGACCAGAATGGGTGTTCGTACCGCCTGTTTGAACAACTAAGAGATCTCTAAAATATTGTAGTAAGTCGGTTGCAAAACGACTCATACTTTTTCCATTCTCAAAAATGGTGTTTAAATTATCTAAGGCTGCACTTGCATCTTGCTCACGGATATGAGCAACATAATCATCTAAAGCCTTTAAGCTAATACTTCCTGTAATTTCTTCTGCTATGCTGACTTCTACACGATGATGGCGTGTTAAACTAAGTGCCTGATCCAGAATTGATAAAGCATCACGCATTCCCCCTTCAGCTCTTCTAGCAATAATTTCTAGAGCCTCTTGGTCAAAATCAATTCCTTCCTTATCAAGGATAAATGCAAGATGGTCACAAATGGCAAGAGTATTGATCGCTTTAAATTCAAAACGTTGAACACGAGATAAAATTGTTGCTGGAATTTTATGTAGTTCCGTGGTCGCTAAGATAAAAACGACATTTTCTGTTGGTTCCTCAAGCGTTTTCAAAAGAGCATTAAAAGCACCTGTGGAGAGCATATGGACCTCATCAATGATATAAACTTTATATTTTGCAACACTGGGAGCATAAGTCGATTTATCACGAATGTCTCGAATTTCATCCACACCATTATTTGAAGCGGCATCAATCTCAATCACATCCTCAAGGCTACCTTCTGTGATCGCTTGACAAATATAACAAATATTACAAGGCTCTCCTCCCACTTGATTAGGGCAGTTCATCGCTTTAGCAAATATCTTGGCAGAACTTGTTTTTCCTGTCCCTCGTGGTCCTGAAAAAAGATAGGCATGACTTATTTTTTCATTTTCTACCGCCTGACGTAGTGTAGTGGCAATTAAAGATTGCCCTACCATTTCTTCAAAGGTTTGGCTACGATACTTACGATATAAGGCTTGATACATTAACTCTCAACTCCAAACATACTAAAGTCCCATGTTGTTTTTTCCACTAGAAGTGCTACAAATTGTTCTAAATGAGCTTGGTCAAGATCGTCGTAATCTCCCACTAAATGTGAATCCAAATCCAAGACCCCTATCAATTGTCCTTCTTTTACCATTGGAACAACAATCTCGCTTCTTGCTGCTGAATCACAAGCAATATAGTTAGCATGCTTTGTCACATCATCAACAATCATAGTCTGCCTCTTTTGTGCAACCTCGCCACAAACTCCCTTTCCTAAAGCGATCCGAACACAAGAGACTCCACCTTGAAATGGTCCTAAAATCAATTCCTTTCCATCAAAAAGATAAAATCCTGTAAAAACAGAATTTGGTAGTGTTTGCTTCAAAAGAGCGCTCATATTAGATAAATTAGCTAAAGCATTACTTTCTTTCTCCAACAATAATCCTGCTTGTGCCAACATCAGTTCATAAGCATTTTTTTTATCTTGCTCTATCATTCTAGTCTCCTTAACAGTCATTCTTATCTATTATAGCAAATTTCTTTTCCACATCACATAAAAAAGAAAGATAGCCAAGGAAATCCTAGGCTACCCTTAATTGCTAATCTTAATAGTACTCCCCTTGACGGTAGTTCCATGAGTTAAAGTGATCAGATAAATGCATCATAATTTTATCGATATCTAGACCTTTACGGATCACAACTGGACATGGCTCAATAGAACGGCTACCTTCACCTTGCTCAGGGATTAGCTTACCATCTGCATCAACCATTGAAACCATAACACCTTGCTCATAGCGTGTTTCAATAGTTTTATCTGGTTGGATTGAGGCTACATAATCATCTGCTTCAATAACAAGGTCAACCTTAGATTCGATACGCTCACCGATTCCCTCAACTTTACCGCGGTTTCCTTTACCTGATGGGTTAGCTGATGAAGCATAGACCATTTTTCCTTCTTTTTCCCACATCTCTTTAGCGATTTGCTCACCTGCAACACCAAATTTGATAACAAAACATGATGTCCCACGCACATCTGTCATCAACTCCTCACGACCATCACCAAAAGCTTGAAGTTTGGCATAAGCATCTTCACGCCATGGCAAGATACAACCTAAAAGAATATCTTCATCCCAATGTTTTTGGTAAAAGGCATCAATTTCTGGTGTTAATTGAGCAAGGGCACGAAGCTCTTCCATGCTACCGCAAAGGACAACACCTGGTTTATTACGATTACGCTCTTTGGCATCAAATTTACGCTCCAAACCAGCTTTATCAGATGTCATGATGATGTAACCAACCTTAGTTGGACACACGATACATCCTCCTTCACCATTAAGAATATCAAATCCTTCTTGTGAAAGATTGCCGTCCCATTGAATGTGTTTTGTCATAATATATTCTCCATCTAAATTTCTAAGTACTTATTTATTCTATCATGTTGTTAACTGAAAATCAATCTATTTTCAGAATTTTCCAAACTATTATCTCTATTGCCAATAACTTGGACGATTTTTCTCATATTCTGCAATCAAATCTTCAAATTGCAAAGTAATCCCAATATCATCCAAACCTTCTATCAATTTTTTCTTCCAGTCAGCATCAATCTCAAATGAAAATTCTCCAACTGGTGAAATAATTTTTTGTTGAGGTAGGTCCACAGTAACCTCATCTTCTGGCGAAAGATTAGCTAATTGTTCTCTAACCTCTATAGGTTGAACAATCGGAAGCATGCCATTATTTAATTCATTATTGTAGTGAATATCACCAAAGGATCCTGCTATCACCACTTTAAAGCCATAATCTTCTAGAGCCCAAGCTGCATGTTCTCGAGACGAACCAGCACCAAAGTTATCTCCTGTAATCAAGATAGTAGCTTTTCGATAGGCCTCTTGATTAAAAATAAAATCAGGATTTTCAGTATAGTCATCATCTAGGTAGCGCCAAGAATACATCAAATACTTTCCAAAACCTTTTTTATCAATTAACTTTAAAAATTGTTTAGGAAGAAGTTGATCCGTATCGATATTATCATTCATTAAAGGGACAGTCGTTCCTTTATAGACTGTAAATTTTTCCATCTTGCCTCCTATTGCACTTCTGGTAATTGACGAACATCTACAAAGTGGCCTGCAATAGCTGCTGCTGCTGCCATCGCTGGACTACACAGATGAGTTTTTGCTCCAAAGCCTTGGCGATCTTCAAAGTTACGATTACTTGTTGAAGCACAATGCACTCCTGAAGGAACCTTATCCGGATTCATTCCTAAACACATGGAACAACCAGGATCACGCCACTCAAAACCAGCCTCTATAAAGACCTTATCAAGTCCAAGTTTCTCTGCTGCACGCTTGACAGGGCGACTTCCTGGAACCACAATGGCAGTGACATGAGGAGCAATCTTTTTCCCTTTCACAACTTTTGCTGCCAAGGCTAAATCACTCAAACGAGCATTAGTACAAGATCCTAAAAAGACATAACCAATTTCAATATCCTCTGCCTTTTGACCAGGTTTTGTTCCCATATATTCATAGGCTCTCTCATCATTCATATCTCTAATTTCTGGAAAAGCTTGATCAAAAGAAACCCCCATCGCAGGATTGGTTCCCCAAGTCACCATAGGAGCCAAAGTCGAAACATCCATTCGAATCACCTTGTCATACACAGTATCTGAATCTGATACCAGTGTTTTCCAATCGGCTACCGCCTCTTCAAAATCTTTCGGAGCGCCAGGACGACCTTTTAAATAATCAAAAGTCGTTTGATCAGGGTTCATAATTCCCATCTTAGAGCCAAATTCAATAGACATATTACAAATGGTCATCCGCTCTTCCATACTCAAGCGATCAATTGCTTCTCCAGTGTATTCAACCACATAACCAACTCCACAAGCAACTCCGTACTCAGCAATCAAAGCTAATATAAAATCTTTAGAATAAACACCTTTTTGAGGCTTTCCAGTAAACTCAACCAACATGCGTTTAGGTTTAACTTGCCAGATTGTCTGTGTTGCAAAAACATGCTCGACCTCTGAGGTACCGATACCAAAAGCAATCGCACCAAATGCTCCATGTGTCGCGGTATGACTATCCCCGCAAACGATAAATTTCCCTGGTTGTGTCTTTCCAGTTTCTGGACCAACCATATGCACAATACCCTGATTTTCAGAACCATGTGGTGCATGCTCTATCCCAAAATCCTTAACATTTTTTGCTAAAGCATCAATTTGTGCCTTGGAAATAACATCTCGAATATCATAAATGTTAACTGTTGGGACATTGTGGTCAAAAGTGCCAAAAGTTAAATCAGGGCGACGTAGTTGACGTCCTGCATCTCTTAGACCTTGAAAGGCTTGGGGACTGGTTACTTCATGTATATAATGTTGGTCCACATACATGAGTTGAGGTTCTCCTTCATTTCCTGTAATAACATGACGGTCCCATAATTTATCAAAAATCGATTTTCCACTCATTTTTTACTCCAAATCAGATATAATATCAAGCCATCTACGATAAGTCCAATATACCATGTCATAACGAAGTACCATTTTCTTGTCTTATGTCGCCATTGATAAGCGGCAAACATGGCACCCATTCCACCTAATAAAAGGCTCTCTAGTAGTAAGACTTTCTCTGGAATACGCCACTGTTTTCTTCTAGCTTTGTTCTTATCGCTAACATAAGTCATATAAACTAAAAGATTCCAAAACAGTAGGCCAATCGTCAATTGTATCGCCATCACTTATAAATTACTTATGATCGCTTGGGTCATCTCAATCGTAGTCGCTTCACCCCCAAGATCTCTCGTTAAAACGCCTTGAGCAAGAGTCTTAGCAACAGCTCCTTCAATCATCTCAGCTCCAGCTACCTCACCAAAACTTTCGCGTAACATCATTGAAACCGATAAAATCATACTAATGGGATTCGCAATTCCTTGTCCCGCAATATCTGGTGCTGAACCATGAATAGGCTCATACAAACTTGGTCCATTTTCAGAATGGCTAGCTGAAGGCATCACTCCCAATGTTCCGGGTAAAACACTGGATTCATCAGATAGGATATCACCAAATAAATTTTCAGTTACTACAACATCAAATCGAGCAGGATTAGTAATCATCATCATAGCAGCAGAATCCACTAATTGATGTTCCAAGGTAACTTCTGGGTACTCCTTTGCAACCTCTTCAGCTACTTGACGCCATAATTTTGATGTCGCTAAAACATTTTGTTTATCAATGCTAGTCACTTTTTTTCTACGACCACTAGCAATGTCAAACGCTTTTCGCATAATACGACGAATTTCATCGGCAGAATAATCATTAATATCTCTTGCGGAATCCTCATTTAAGAGATGTTCTCCAAAGTAAATCCCACCTGTCAACTCACGAACCACTACAAAATCTACCCCTTCAATTCGCTCAGGCTTTAAGGGAGAAAGGTGTTTTAAGGCATCGAAAATCTTAACTGGGCGAATATTAGCAAATAAATTCAATTCTTTACGAATCGCCAACAAGCCTTGTTCTGGACGAACAGGAGCATCATCATACTGAGGGCTACCAATAGCTGCCAATAGAATCGCATCTGCTTGCTGACTAGCAGATAAGGTGTCTTCTGGAAGGGGATGACCAACTTGATCAATCCCAGCTCCTCCAAATGCCTTTTCTTCAATACTATAATGAAAGTCAATTTTTTTAGCAACAGCAGATAGAACTTCTAAGCCTGCCGCCATAATTTCTGGGCCGATACCGTCTCCTGCTAAAGTCACAATTTTTTTTGTCATATGTCGCCTCATTTATTTATTTGGAAATTCAAGGTCTTTTTCAGATACTTTATGACCAATCTCACCAGAGTTTTCTTTTTGAACAAGTGTATTGGCATTAATGTAAGCAATTGCTCCAGCTTTTAGAACATCAAAGTCAATCCCTGAAGCATTGAAAATCGTACCAGTGTCAACATTTTCAACAGAAACCGAAACACGCGCCTGTGCATCAATGCCATCTGTAACAGCATCCATACTATAGCTAAGCAATTTCACGGTTTGGTTGAAGAATTTATCAACCGCATTATAAATCGCCTCAACCGATCCCTTACCATTGGCAATCACTTCAACCTCTTCTTGATCAATATTCACCATAATAACATCTGCAGTGACGGTATCATCAACGTTTGATGTCAACTTAAGATCTTTAAAGTGGAAGCCTTCTGGGTTTTCAATATCATTGCCTGCAACCAAGGCACGAATATCCGCATCTGTAATGTCATGTTTTTTATCTGCCAAGGCTTTAAATTTAGCAAATAATGCTGTGATTTCTGATTCCTCAAAGCCAAGATCTAGTTCTTTTAATTTTTCAACAAAGGCATGTCGTCCAGAAAGTTTACCAAGTGGCAGTGAGTTTTTCTTAACTCCAACCAATTCTGGAGTAATAATTTCATAGGTCAATGGATTTTTTAGGACGCCATCTTGATGGATACCTGATTCATGTGAAAAAGCATTTCCTCCAACAACTGCTTTATTTTTAGGAATCGCAATACCTGAAAAACGTGATACCAATTCAGCAGTATTAACAGTTTCTTTTAAGACAATTGGACTTTCAGCTTGATAATAATCCTCACGAATATTAAGGGCAACAGCCACCTCTTCAAGAGCAGCATTTCCTGCACGTTCTCCAATACCATTGATCGTCCCTTCAACACGACCTGCACCATTTTTAACCGCAGCAAGCGTATTAGCAACAGCCATACCAAGATCATTGTGACAATGTGGGCTAAAGATGATCTGACGTTCAGATTTCACATTTTCAATTAGATATTTAAAAATATGGCCATATTCTTCAGGTGTGGTGAAACCAACTGTGTCAGGGATATTGATGTAAGTTGCTCCAGCATCTACAGCGGTTTGCACTACTTGTAAAAGATAATCTAACTCTGTTCGTGTCGCATCTTCAGGTGAAAATTCCACTACCTCAAATTTAGAACGCGCATAAGACACATGCTCTGTGATAAGTTGCAAAATTTCTTCCTTAGATTTTTTTAGTTTAAATTCTCGATGAATAGGGCTAGTTGCAATAAACACATGAATTTGTGGGAATTTTGCATCTTTAATCGCCTCATAGCAGGCATCAATATCAGATTTAACTGATCGAGCAAGGCCTGATACTGCAGTTGTTGTCATAGCCGCTGCAATCTGTTTCACTGCTTCAAAAGAATCTGGACTAGCTGCTGGAAAACCAGCTTCAATTGACGAAATCCCCCACTTTTCCAGCTGTTTGGCAATAGCAACTTTTTCTTTAATCGAAAAGTTGACACCTGGGGTTTGCTCTCCATCACGAAGAGTTGTATCAAGAAATTCCACTTTGTGCATAAGAATACCACTTTCTAAAATCTAATAAAATAAAAAACATCTCCCGGAAAACCAGCGAGATGTTTTTCTCTATCCCGCTTGGTAAGCCAAACAGGACTAATGCAATTTCCAGCATTAGCCCTCCTGTCGCAACAACAATGTAAATGAAATTGTTTGAATAGACATTTGACTTTTCCTCTCGATGTAATAATTATTAATATAATACCTTCTTTTTTTTTAATTGTCAATAAATAATTGCTTATTAATGCAAATTTTCTGAAAAATCTGTCAACATCTGGAAATAGAAAAAGAGGGGGAAATCCCCTCTTACTTCTCATTTAAGATACTAGCGACTTTTGTATTGATTAAATCAATCGCAACTACATTACTAACGCCTTCTGGAATGACAATATCTGCATAACGTTTTGTTGGTTCAATAAATTGATGGTACATAGGCTTTACCACACTGGTATATTGCTCAATGATACTATCCAAACTACGACCACGCTCTAACATGTCGCGCTTTATACGTCGGATGATGCGAATATCATCATCTGTATCAACAAAAATCTTAATGTCCATCAAATCACGAAGGCGTTTGTCTTCCATGACTAAAATCCCTTCGATAATAAAAACATCCTGAGGTTCCTGACGATAAGTCTTTTCACTACGCGTATGCTGGGTATAATCATAAATAGGAATATCAACTGGACAGCCTTCAATCAACTCTTTTAGTTGTTCAATCATAAAATCAGTATCAAAAGCCAAAGGATGATCATAATTAGTCTTAATACGTTCATCAAAGGTCAAATGATCTTGATTTTTATAGTAAGAATCATGTTCAATCATAGCAATTTTAGCATCTGGAAAATTAGCTAAGATTGCCTGGGAAACACTTGTTTTCCCTCCACCAGATCCACCTGTAACACCAATGATAATAGGTTTTTTGCGCATTATTTTCTCCATTTAAAAAACTGTCTTTCTGAACTATTCTACACTATTTTTAGAAATTTGACCACCTATAAAGAACAGAACATCAGAACAAGGTGTATTTATGTTATAATAGAGTAAACGTTAGGGAAATGAGGCTACAACATGTTAAAACTTGGTATCATTGGAACAGGAAGTATCTCCCATCATTTTATCGAAGCTTGTCGCCTTTCAGGCGCTTATCAATTAGTCGCTGTCTATTCTCGACATCAGGAAACGGCTGAAACTTTTATCACAAATTATTCAAATTGTGACACTTTTACAGATTTAAGGGAATTTCTAACCAGTGATCTTGACATCATCTATATCGCAAGCCCGAATTCCATTCATTTTGAACAAGCTAAGGCTGCCATCAAAGCAAAAAAACATGTGATTGTTGAAAAACCAGCGTTTTCAACACCAAAAGAACTCCAAGAGATTCTTCAATTGGCTAAAGATAATCACGTTTTTTTCTTTGAAGCCGCAAGAAATATCCATGAAAAAGCTCTTGAAACCGTTAAACTGTTTCTATCTCATAAAACCATTATCGGAGCAAGCTTCAATTATGCTAAATATTCTTCAAAAATGAAAGCCCTACTAAATGGTGAGCATCCAAACATTTTTTCCTCTAAATTTTCAGGAGGGGCCCTAGCTGACTTAGGTGTTTATCCCATCTATGCTGCTATTTATTTATTTGGAAAACCACTTTTAGCAAACTATACGGCGAGCTTACTTGATTCTGGAGTTGATATCAATGGTGATGGTAACCTTATTTACCCAGACTTTCGTGTTAGCATCAAGACAGGTAAAAACTATGAGACTACCTTACCTGCAGAAATCTATACAACAGATGGAACGCTTATTCTGAATCACATCCAAGCAATTAGCTCGGTAACTTTTAAAAAACACGATGGGGCTTGTGAAGAGCTCTCCCTTAACAACCTCCAGCATCCTATGCTAGAAGAAGTCATTTGTTTTTCCAATATTATCAAATCAAATGACCTAACACACTATCACTCCTTATTAGAGCTGGCTCAAGGAGTCAGCCACACCCTTTTTACCATGCGACAAGATGCTGGTATTAGATTTGAGGCAGATTATGATTAACCAATTTCCTAAAGTCTGGCAAGACCAGATGGCGCAATTCAATTTTGACACCTTCACTCCTATCCAAACAAATGCATTTGATCCCATTACATCTGGAGATAACCTACTTGGGATTAGTCCTACAGGAACAGGTAAAACCCTTGCTTATTTATGGCCAAGTCTCTTAAAACTGAAGCCTAAAAAATCACAACAACTCCTTATCCTAGCTCCTAATACAGAGCTGGCTGGTCAAATTTTTGAGGTAACCAAATTATGGGCCGACCCTCTAGGATTGGTAGCACAGCTTTTCTTATCTGGCTCTAGTCAAAAAAGACAAATTGAACGCCTAAAAAAGGGACCTGAAATTCTCATTGGTACTCCTGGACGTGTGTTCGAGTTGATTAAACTTAAAAAAATTAAAATGATGAATGTAGATACCATCGTTTTGGATGAATTTGATGAACTCCTCAGTGAGTCACAGTTCCATTTTGTGGATAATATCTTAAGACGGGTTCCACGTGAACATCAACTCATCTACATGAGTGCAACCTCTAAAATCGATCAAACTAAACTCGCAGAAAATACAATTAAAATTGATGTTAGCAATCAAGAAGAGAGCCAAACCAAACACTATTATATGTTGCTAGATAAACGCGAACGTTTAGAATTGTTAAGAAAATTCTCCAATATATCTGATTTTCGTGCCCTTGTTTTCTTTAATAGTTTATCAGATTTAGGAGCAGCTGAGGAGCGTTTGCAATTTGCTAATAGCAATGCTGTATCTCTTGCTAGTGATATTAATGTCAAGTTTAGAAAAGTTATTATTGAAAAATTTAAGAACCATCAATTATCGCTTCTTTTAGCTACTGACCTTGTCGCTAGAGGAATTGATGTGGATAACTTAGAATATGTCATCAATTTTGAAGTTCCTAGAGATAAAGAAGCCTATACCCATCGCGCTGGTCGTACAGGACGAATGGGAAAAGATGGTATCGTTATTACTTTTGTTACTCATAAAGAAGAATTAAAGCAACTTAAAAAATATGCTACCGTCAAGGAAGTAAAATTGAAAAACCAACAACTTTTTATTTTGTAACTCCAATAAAAAACTTCTATCCTTTCAAGGATAGAAGTTTTTTTGATTTATAATGATTATTGAATATCAAAGACCACTGATTTGACACGAGTCATTGCTTCAATTGAGTAACGGATACCTTGTGTACCAGCACCTGAACCTTTAACACCCAAGAATGGGAAGTTATCTGTTCCACGTTGTGTTTTGTTGTTGATATGCACTGTACCAACTTCAAGTTTCTCTGCAATTGCAAAAGCTTTAGGGAAATCTTGAGTAAAGACTGCTGATTGTAGCCCAAACTCTGACTTGTTCGCAATTTCAATAGCTTCTTCAACTGATTTCACACGAATAATTGGAAGAACTGGACCAAATGGCTCTTCCCAAGCAACACGCATATCTGTTGTAACATGGTCAAATAAAGTTGGCCATAGAAGGTTGCCTTCACGTTTGAATGGTGTTAATTCAGTAGCACCTTTCTCTTGGGCATCGCGAACCAAACCTTCAATGTAATCTGCTGAACCTGAATCAATAACAGGAGTAATATCTGCGTTATCAAACGGATCTCCAACAGTTAGTTTTTCAACTTCTGCTTTAATCAATCCTGCAAGCTCATCTGCTACACTTTCAAGGACAAGAACACGCTTAATCGCAGTACAACGCTGACCTGAGTAGCTAAGCGCCCCACCAACAATATCTTTAGCAGTTTTAGCAAGATCAGCATCTTCAAGAACGATAGCCGCATCCTTACCACCAAGTTCCAACATAATAGGACGCATACCAGCCATCTTACCGATACGCTCACCAATTGGTGTTGAGCCTGTAAAGTTGATGAAATCAACTGCTTTATGCTCATTGAGGTAATCTCCAATTTCAGAACCTTTACCAGTGATAGTATTAAAGACACCAGCAGGTAATCCTGCTTCTGCAAAAGCCTCAGCTAAGAGAAGACCTGAAATTGAACCTTGTGTTGGTGGTTTAAAGGCAACAACGTTTCCTCCAATAAGAGCAGGTGCAATCTTAGAACCTGAAAGGTTTACTGGGTAGTTAAATGGAGCAATCGCAAGTACCAAACCAACTGGTTCACGACGAACAACCGCAATTTTTTTCTTGCTTGCTGCTTCAAAACTTCCACCTTCAAGGACTTCACCTGATAAACGGACACCTTCTTCAGCTGCATAACGAATAAGATCTGCTGTACGTACAACTTCTGAGATAGCAGCCTTGATACCTTTAGAGACTTCTTTTGCAAGAATAGTACCGATTTTTTCTTGGTCACGTTCTAAGATATCTGCTACCTTGTGTAAATAAGCGGCACGCTCAACATAAGAAAGTGCTCGCCAAGCTGGAAGGGCTTTTTTAGCTGACTCATAAGCATAATCTACTTCCTCACGGCTCATAGCAGGTACAGAACCTAGCTCTTCACCATTAGCAGGAGCATATATTTTAATTTCGTTTTCAGAAAGTTTCCACTCTCCGTTGACATAGTTTTTATATTGTGTCATTAGGACTCTCCTTTAATGATAGTAAGACTATTTTATCATTTTAAATATATTTTTCAAGGTTTTGCTACACTAAAATTCAGAAAATTTTGACATAAACTGCAAGAAGTAACTTTTTTGATCAGAATAACAAGAAAACAAGACTAATAGCCTTGTTCTCTCTTAATTTTTAATCAAAGTTAACGTATTCTTTTTGAAGTTCAAGAACTTCTTCTGCTGTTGCGCATTCTGTCAATGCACGGTTTGCATATTCTTGCATTCTAGCAGTGTCAAGTTTCTTCATAAGGCTACGCGTACGAAGAACTGATGTAGCACTCATAGAGAACTCATCAAGTCCCATTCCGACAAGAAGTGGCACAGCTTGTTGGTCACCAGCCATCTCACCACACATACCAGCCCATTTACCTTCAGCATGTGCTGCTTTGATAACGTTGTTGATCAAGCGAAGGATAGAAGGGTTGTATGGTTGGTAAAGGTATGATACTTGTTCGTTCATACGGTCTGCAGCCATTGTGTATTGGATAAGGTCGTTTGTACCAATTGAGAAGAAGTCAACTTCTTTGGCAAATTGGTCTGCAAGCATGGCTGCTGCAGGAATCTCAATCATGATACCCACTTGAATATTATCTGAAACTGCTACACCTTCAGCTTTAAGATTCGCTTTTTCTTCTTCAAGGATAGCTTTTGCTGCACGGAATTCTGTCAACAAGGCAACCATTGGGAACATGATACGAAGTTGACCATGTACTGATGCACGAAGAAGGGCACGCAATTGCGTACGGAACATTTGATTACCAGTTTCAGAAATAGAGATACGAAGGGCACGGAAACCAAGGAATGGGTTCATTTCGTGTGGAAGGTCGAAGTAAGGAAGTTCTTTATCCCCACCGATATCCATTGTACGAACCACAACTGGTTTACCATTCATGCCTTCAAGAACAGCCTTGTAAGCTTCGTATTGCTCATCTTCTGTTGGGAAATCTTGTGAGTCCATGTACAAGAACTCTGTACGATAAAGTCCAACAGCTTCTGCACCGTTATTGTTGACCCCTTCAACATCTTTAGGTGTACCGATATTAGCAGCTAATTCAAAGTGTTTGCCATCAGCTGTAACAGTTTGTGCATCTTTAAGAAGTGCCCACTCTGCTTTTTGCTTAGCATAAGCTTCACCTGCTGCTTTAAATTCTGCAATTTGCTCTTCTGTTGGGTTGATAATCACCTCACCAGTGATACCGTTAACCGCTAAAACATCCCCTGATTTTACAATTTCTGTGATGTTGTTTGTACCAAGTACCGCTGCAATCTCAAGGGTACGCGCCATGATAGCTGAGTGACTTGTACGGCCACCAATGTTTGTTACAAAAGCTTTAACGAAGTTTGCATCTAATTGTGCTGTATCTGATGGTGTCAAATCGTGTGCAATCACAATTGACTCTTCATCAATCGTTGCTGGGTTTGGTAATTTTACACCAAGAAGGTGAGAAAGAACACGTTTAGCAACGTCACGGATATCTGCTGCACGCTCTTGCATATATGGATTATCTTCCATACCTTCAAAGAGGGCAACAAACATATCTGTTACTTCTTTAAGTCCTGCTTCAGCATTAACTTGTTTGGCACGAATCGTTTCTTTGATCTGACCAATCATTTCTGGGTCAGCAAGAACCATTAAGTGAGCGTCAAATACTTGTGCCGCTTCTTCTCCAAGCGTACCTACTGCTTTTTCACGGATAACAGAAAGCTCGTTTTGTGAAGCCTCGAGGGCTGCATCCAAACGAGCTTCTTCTGCATTTGTATCATTGACTGAAACAGTCTCAAATGACAAATCCGGTTGAACAAGTAGATATGCTTTAGCAACAGCAACACCATCAGATGCCGCAATTCCTTTAAGCATTTCTGTCATAGTCTTATGCCAATCCTTCTTTTGTCATTGTTTCTGCGATAGCTGCGATAGCATCATCAGCATCTGCACCTTCAGCGTTAATAGTAACGTCAGCACCTTGGCCAACACCAAGACTCATAACACCCATGATTGATTTAAGGTTAACTGCTTTACCTTTGTAGTCAAGAGTGATATCTGAAGCAAATTTGCTAGCTGTTTGAACAAGCAAAGTAGCTGGACGTGCGTGAATACCTGTTTCTGCAACGATGTGGAAATCTTTTGAAGCCATGTTATGGTTCTCCTTTTTTCTGTTTGAATTTTTAGGTTTTCATAAAATGATAACCCTTACAATGCTATATTATACCATAGTGCTATTTGCTTTTCAAGGTAAAAACATTGTTTTAGGAAAAAAACTGAAATCCCTTTCCTGATTTTCACATTTTTCTACTATATAATTTCTCGTTTTGACGCAAATATGCTAATGTTCAATAATAACATTAGCATATTAATCGCTTATTCTATTGAATTATGGATGTTTTCTATTAATTTTTGGCAAAATTGGCTTGTTGTTAGCCCTGTTCCTTTTGACAACTGACTGGCAAAATCAGAAGTAACATCTTGATTGAGAAAAGCTTGTCCGATTGCTCCTGTCACTAGATCTGACGCTTCACTCCATCCAATATATTCTAAGAGCATACAGGCAGAAAGAAGAAGGGAACATGGATTTGCCAAATCTTTACCAGCAATATCTGGAGCTGTCCCGTGGGTCGCTTCAAAAATAGCATGTCCTGTTTGATAGTTAATATTAGCCCCTGGAGAAATACCTATTCCCCCAACTTGAGCTGCTAAAGCATCACTAGCGTAGTCACCGTTTAAATTAGTTAAAGCAACCACTTGATATTGATCTGGGTTTAATAAGATTTGTTGTAGGAAATTATCAGCAATCACATCTGTTATCTCAAGCTGTCCTTTTGCCAGCTCTGTTGAATATTCTCTTTCTGCTAATTCATATCCCCAACGTCTAAAGCCACCTTCTGTGAATTTTTGGATATTCCCTTTATGAACAAGAGTGACCTTAGATAAACCATGAGCTAGGGCGTAATCAATCGCTGAACGGATCAAACGCTCCGATCCTTCTTTTGAGATGGGCTTAATTCCAATACTTGAGCTTTTAGGAAAACGAATACGATCGACACCCATTTCTTCTTGTAAAAATGAAATCAGTTTTTCAACTTCTTCTGTTCCCTCTTCCCACTCAATCCCTGCATAAATATCTTCTGTATTCTCACGAAAGATGGTTATATTGGTTTTTTCAGGCTCCTTTAAAGGACTAGGGACTCCCTTAAAATAGCGAATTGGTCGAACACAGGCATAAAGGTCTAACTCTTGACGAAGCGCGACATTCAAAGAACGCCGTCCTCCACCGACTGGTGTTTCTAAAGGTCCTTTAATTGCAACCAAATATTCAGAAATAGTCTTCAGTGTTTCATTAGGCAACCAGTCTCCTGTTTGCTCAAAGGCCTTTTTACCTGCGAGTAACTCTTTCCAAGTTATTCGCCGTTTATTTTTGTAAGCTTTTTCGATAGCTACATCCAAGACCTCTTTTGCATTTTTCCAAATATCCACTCCAACACCATCACCTTCAATATAAGGAATTGTAAGAGTATCAGGGACAAGTAGGTGATTGTTTTTCATTTCAATTTTCATATGTTATCTCCTTCCAATTGGAATATACTCAAGATTTTCTTGTCCTAAATAATTGGAACGTGGTCTGATCAGCTTATTATTTTTCTTTTGCTCTTGAATATGTGCAATCCAACCTGAAACTCGACTCATGGCAAAAATCAAAGTAAAAATAGAACTATCAATCCCTAACACATGATAGACCGTCGCCGAATAAAAATCGACATTAGGAATCAGCCCTTTGCTGTTTTTCATATAATCTTCAACTTCTCGAGACAAATCATACCAAATCGCTTCATCTGTCCCTTCTGTTAGTTCCTTAGCCATTTGACGAAGATAAGGTTCTCTAGGGTCCTGAGTTTTATAAACACGATGGCCAAAGCCCATGATTTTTTCGTGAGAATCCAACTTTTCTTTCAGATAAATTTCTGTACTTCCTTGGTCGCGAATTTCTTTTAACATTTCAAAAACACGCTCATTAGCACCACCATGTAAAGGTCCTTTTAAAGCACCAATAGCCGCCGTAACACAAGAATAAATATCCGTCAGAGTAGAAGCACAAACACGCGCTGTAAAGGTTGATGCATTTAATTCATGGTCAGCATGAAGGACTAGAGCCCGATTCATCGCTAAAACTTCTAGCTCACTTGGTTCTTTCCCATTTAACATATAAAGAAAGTTCGCTGCAAACCCAAGATCTTCTCTAGGAGCGATTGGAATCTCTCCCCGACGTAATCTGGCGAAAGTGGCAATAATAGTTGGAATCTTAGCCATCAACTGAATACTTTGTTCATAGGTTGCTTCAACACCATTCTCCTCAGCCTTAACATTATAAACCCCCAAAAGACTCACAGTTGAGCGAAGGACACTCATCGGATGAAGGTGTTGACGTGATTGAATCAAGATACACTGCTCCACTGCATCGCTAATCGCATAGTTGGCACGCAGTTCTTTTTCAAAATGTTTCAGCTCAATTTGTGTTGGCAGATGTAAATTCCACAAAAGATAAATGACTTCTTCAAAACTGGCATTATTGTCCATCAATTCTGAGATACTATAGCCCGCATACGATAAGCGGTCATCAACAATTGAGCTAATCCTTGTATCACAGGCAATCATATCTTTTAATCCATTAGCTTGCGTCATAGCCTGCTCCCTTCAATTTTTTACGGACTACCATTGGTAAAATCCCACCATTTTTATAGTAACGAATATCAGCATCCGCATCAAAACGTAAACGAACTTGAAAGACTTTTTCAGCTTTGTCATCTTTAGCACAAACCGTTACTAAGGCCCCTACTTCTAGAGTATCTGGCAAAATAATGTCATAGCTCTCAAAACCTGTCAAACCTAAGCTGTCAGCGGATTGCCCCTCTAAAAACTGAAGAGGAAGAACTCCCATCATCACCAAATTAGAACGATGAATACGCTCAAAGCTCTCAGCTAAAACAGCCTTCACTCCCAAAAGACTGGTCCCTTTTGCAGCCCAGTCACGACTTGACCCCATGCCATAGTCACGTCCTGCAATAATTAATGTAGGAACATCACTCTCTTTGTAGGCCATGGCCGCATCGTAAATCGAAACCATCTCTCCCTTATACTGCGTATAACCACCAATTTTCCCTTCTGCTAATTGGTTGTTAATACGAATATTGGCAAAAGTCCCTCGCATCATCACTTCATGATTTCCTCGACGGCTACCATAGGAATTAAAATCTTGATACGTTACGCCATGCTCTTCAAGATAAGTAGCTGCAGGACTACCTTTAGCAATATTTCCAGCTGGAGAGATATGGTCCGTGGTTACAGTATCTCCAAACTTGGCTAAAACACGCATATTTTTTAAAGGAGCTAGGTTTACTTCTTGATCTAAAGTCTCAAAATAAGGTGGATTTTGAATATAGGTTGAAGCTTGATCCCAATCATAAGTTGGACTAGAGGTCACAGGAATGGCATTCCACTTCTCACTATCCGTAAAAACTTGAGCATATTCTTCTTGGAAAAGCTGACGCGTGACATATTTTTCGATATAAGCTGTCACTTCTTTCTCATCTGGCATGATATCAACTAAATAAACCGCTTGGCCTTTTTCATCAAACCCTAAAGGATCTGACGTCAAATCAATATGGGTTGTTCCAGCAAGAGCATAGGCTACTACTAAGGGAGGACTTGCCAAAAAGTTTGCCTTAACCAACGGGTTAATACGACCTTCAAAGTTTCGATTCCCTGATAAAACTGCACTGACCAACAAATCTTCTTCTAAAATGGCTTTTGAAACCTCTGGGCTAAGAGGACCTGAGTTTCCGATACAAGTCGTACAGCCATAGCCCACCACTTGAAAACCTAGTTGGTCTAAATAAGCTTGCAAACCACTATTTTTTAAATACCCTGTGACCACTTTAGAACCTGGTGCTAGGGAAGTTTTCACTGTTTTTGATACGCTCAGACCTTTTTCAACAGCTTTTTTAGCCAGTAAACCTGCCGCCATTAATACATAAGGGTTAGAGGTATTGGTGCAACTGGTAATCGCTGCAATAGCCACATGCCCTGTTTTGATGGTTTCTGTTTGATTATCGTAGATAACTGTGGCTGTTTTATCTAATTCTTCTTTGGTCAATCCAAAGCCTTGTACCCCTTCTTCTCTTACTAGAGCATCTTCAAAGGCTGTTTTTGCCTGATCCAAGGAGATTAAATCTTGAGGACGTTTAGGTCCTGAAATACTTGGAACAATAAGAGATAAATCAATCTCAATCACTTGACTATATTGAGCTTCTGTATTGTCATCATAGAATAGACCATTCACTTTAGCATATGTTTCAGTTCGTTCAACCTGCGCTTGACTCCGATTGGTTAAGCTCATATAGGTCAAGGTCTCATCATCAATTGGGAAATAGCCACAGGTTGCACCATATTCTGGAGCCATATTGGCTACGGTAGCTCGATCAGCTAAACTAAGGTGTTTTAACCCTGAGCCAAAATACTCTACAAATTTCCCAACCACATTGGCAGAACGAAGAACTTGTGTGACTTTCAAGGCCAAATCTGTTGCTGTGGCTGTCTTTGGTAGTTTACCAATCAAACGCACCCCAACCACCTCTGGAACTGGGAAGTAAGAAGCCTCTCCCAGCATCGCAGCTTCTGCTTCAATCCCTCCAACACCCCAGCCAAGTACACCGATACCGTTAATCATTGTCGTGTGGCTATCTGTTCCAAACATGGAATCAGGGTAGAGGAAACCATCGTTTTCAATAATGACATCTGATAAATACTCAATATTCACTTGATGGATAATACCTGTGGCTGGAGGAACTGCTCGATAATTTTCAAAAGAATGCTCTGCCCATTTCAAAAAAGCATAACGTTCATCATTTCGCTCGAATTCCAAAGTGATATTTTCTGACAGAGCCGACTCACATCCAGCTACATCTACTTGAACACTATGGTCAATCACTAAATCTACTGGAATCTCTGGATTAATTAAGTCTGGATTTCCTCCGTGCTGTACCACGGCTTGTCGCATCGCTGCCAGATCCACCACAACAGGAACTCCCGTAAAGTCTTGCAGAATTACTCGGCTAGGCTTAAAAGGAACCTCACCTTTTGGAGACTGAGGATTAAAATAAAGAAGGTTTTCTAAGTGAGTTTTTGTCACATCTAAACCATCATATTTTCTGAATAAACTTTCAAGTAGAATACGGATAGTGTAAGGAAGGCTAGAAAGCTCTACACCATAGTCTTGACTGATTTTTTTCAAATCAATGTATGTATATTTTTTGCCATCAACTTGAATAATCGACTGATAATCCCTCATAATTCATCTCCTTTATTAAGAATTGACCTCCATTATACCCCACAAAAGATGTTATATCTACTAACAAATCACCTTAGATGTTAGAAAAAGTAACAAATGCTATAAAAAATATTTATACCCGCATAAAACACTATATCTAGTAGATTTTATTCTTATCTTGTACTAGATATAGTGTAATTAGCAAATTATCTACTTGATTTTTTATCCATTTTTGGGTATTCTAGTAGGGTGCTTTTTAGCAAGAATAATAAAAATTTATAGGAGTGACGAAAAATGGCTGCTATTACAGTATTTTCAAAAAATAATTGCATGCAATGTAAAATGACTAAAAAATTTCTAGAGCAAAATGGAGCGGATTTCCAAGAAATCAATATTGATGAGCAGCCAGATAAGGTGGAGTATGTTAAAAGCCTAGGCTTCACCTCTGCACCTGTCATTGAAGCAGGAGAGGTTGTTTTTTCAGGTTTTCAGCCTGCTAAATTAAAAGAAATTTTAAACTAATGAAATTGGCTTTTTATTCTCTTACGGGACAGACTAGACGTTTTGTCAAAAAGTTAAATTTACCTCAAGAGCAAATCATTGAAATCAAACGACAAGAAGAAACCCTTCTTTTAGATGAAGACTTTATCCTTATCACCCCTACTTATGAAGATGGGCTAGAGTTTCTCGATCGCTTTGTTGAAAGCAACCATCACTATATGAGGGGACTGATGGGGTCTGGTAACCGAAATTTTGGACCAGAATTTTGTCATGTTGCTCGTCGTTATGCCAAAACTTATGGTATTCCCGTTTTATATGAATTTGAATTTAACGGAACACCTGAAGATGTTGAAAAAGTAAAAGGAATCTTATCTCATGGGTCTTAAATCTATCGGCGATGTTTCTTACTTCCGCCTAAACAATGAAATCAACCGTCCAATCAATGGGCAAATCCCTCTCCATAAGGACAAGGAAGCTCTTCGTGCTTTTTTCCTTGAAAATGTAAAACCTTATTCTAAAAAATTTAATTCGATTACTGAGAAAATTACCTATCTAATTGAAGAAAACTATATTGAATCGGAGTTTATTCAAAATTATCGTCCAGAGTTTATCGAAGAGCTCTCACGCTATCTCCACTCACTTGATTTTCGTTTCCAATCCTTTATGGCTGCCTACAAGTTTTATCAACAGTATGCCCTTAAAACGAATGATGGTGAAGAATACCTAGAAAGTATTGAAGACCGTGTTCTCTTTAATGCCCTTTACTTTGCAAATGGTGATGAAGAGTTGGCACGTGATTTGGCAAAAGAGATGATTCATCAACGTTACCAACCTGCGACACCTAGTTTCCTAAATGCTGGTCGTAGTCGTCGTGGAGAGTTGGTTTCTTGCTTCTTGATTCAAGTAACAGATGATATGAACTCTATTGGCCGCTCCATCAACTCTGCTCTGCAATTGTCGCGTATCGGTGGTGGAGTGGGGATTTCTTTGAGTAACCTCCGCGAAGCTGGTGCTCCTATCAAGGGCTATGCTGGCGCTGCCTCTGGTGTCGTTCCTGTGATGAAGCTTTTTGAAGATAGCTTTTCTTATTCTAATCAGCTTGGCCAACGTCAGGGAGCTGGTGTGGTTTATCTTGATGTTTTCCATCCAGATATCATGCAATTTCTTTCCACTAAAAAAGAGAATGCCGATGAGAAAATTCGCGTAAAAACTCTCTCACTGGGTCTAACCATCCCAAATAAGTTTTATGAATTAGCACGTCAAAATGAGGACATGTACCTCTTTAGCCCATACTCTATCGAAAAAGAATATGGTGTGCCTTTTAACTACATCAATATCACGGAAAAGTACGATGAATTAGTTGCTAATCCTAAGATTACAAAAACTAAGATCAATGCACGTGAACTTGAAACTGAAATTTCAAAACTCCAACAAGAGTCAGGTTATCCTTATGTCATCAATATCGATACAGCTAACCAATCAAATCCTATTGATGGCCGCATCGTGATGAGTAACCTTTGCTCAGAAATCCTTCAAGTCCAAACTCCGAGTCTCATCAATGACCAGCAAGAGTTTTTACAAATGGGAACCGATATTTCATGTAATTTAGGGTCAACTAATGTCTTGAACATGATGACCTCACCTGATTTTGGGAAATCTATCCGTACCATGACACGCGCCCTTACTTTTGTTACAGATAGCTCAAGTATTGATGCTGTCCCAAGTATCAAAAATGGTAATGCTCAAGCGCATACCTTTGGGTTAGGGGCGATGGGACTTCACTCTTACTTGGCTAAACGTCATATCGAGTACGGAAGCCCTGAGTCCGTTGAATTTACTGATATCTACTTTATGCTCATGAATTATTGGACATTGGTTGAGTCTAACAACATTGCGCGTGAACGTGGTGTCACTTTCCATAATTTTGAAAACTCAAAATACGCAGATGGAACTTACTTTGATAAGTATGTGACTGGTCGCTTTACACCGCAATCAGACCGTGTTAAAGAACTTTTTGAAGGGCACTTTATCCCTCAAGCAGAAGATTGGGAAGCCTTGCGCCAAGCTGTCATGAAAGATGGACTTTACCACCAAAACCGTCTTGCTGTCGCACCAAATGGTTCTATCTCATATATCAATGACTGCTCTGCTTCGATCCACCCTATCACTCAACGCATCGAAGAGCGTCAAGAGAAAAAAATCGGTAAAATCTACTATCCTGCTAACGGCTTATCAACAGATACCATCCCTTACTATACATCTGCTTATGACATGGACATGCGTAAGGTCATTGATGTTTACGCCGCTGCAACAGAACATGTGGATCAAGGTTTATCCATGACCCTCTTTATGCGTAGCGAAATTCCAGAAGGACTGTACGAGTGGAAAACAGAAAGTAAGCAAACTACCCGTGACCTCTCTATCCTTCGTAACTACGCCTTCAATAAAGGCATCAAATCCATCTACTACGTCCGCACCTATACCGATGACGGTGCAGAAGTCGGCTCAAACCAATGTGAAAGTTGCGTAATTTAAAAAATAAGATACTAAGAGCAAAAAAGTCAAAGAGAAAATAGGAGATTTGACGACGGACAGGCAGGTCCAAGGAAAAGCTATCATTTTCTCACAGACTTTCGCTCGAAGTTCAATTAACAAGATACTTTTGTGTTAAGCAAGACCTGACAAAAATAGGAACTTGACGTAGAGTATCTCATACTCAACGAAAGTAATCATTTTTGTCCAGTCTTGTAACAAAAGTTCGATTCAAAAAGATACTAAGCCCGTTTAAAAATCCGTAGGAAAATGGGAGACTTACGCAGGGTCGCAAGACACAAGAAAGTACAACATTTTCACAAGGATTTTAGGGCGAGTTCAATTAAAAAGATACTAAGCCCGTTTAAAAATCTAAAAAGATCGGGCACTTCTGCCACATTAAAAGGTATTAAAAAGATAAACAAGCTATAACGCTACAGAGGAGGTGGGGTATTTGCCCTTAGCCTCCTCTCATTTTGCTTTGAGAGAAGATGATTTTCAAAAGCAATTTTACCTAAAATATGGTATAATATTTCAATTAAGATCAAACAATAAGGAGTTCTTCATGACCTACTATAAAGCCATAAACTGGAATGAAATCGAGGATGCTGTTGATAAGTCCACTTGGGAAAAGTTGACGGAACAGTTTTGGTTAGATACCCGCATCCCATTGTCAAACGACCTTGATGATTGGCGCAAGCTCTCTGATGTGGAAAAAGACTTGGTAGGAAAGGTCTTTGGTGGTCTGACCCTACTTGATACCATGCAATCAGAGGTGGGCATGAGCCAACTCAAAAAAGATGTCCGTACCCCACACGAGGAAGCTGTCTTAAACAACATTGAATTCATGGAGTCTGTCCATGCCAAATCCTACTCTTCTATCTTTTCAACTCTTAACACTAAGTCTGAGATTGAAGCTATTTTTGCATGGGTAGAAGAAAATGAGTTTCTCCAAAAGAAAGCCCGCATCGTTACTGAGATTTACCGTAATGGTACCGCTCTTGAGCGCAAGGTGGCTTCTGTTTTCCTAGAAACCTTCCTCTTTTACTCTGGTTTTTTCACGCCACTTTACTACCTTGGAAATAATAAATTAGCCAATGTTGCTGAGATTATCAAGTTGATTATCCGTGATGAGTCTGTGCATGGAACTTATATCGGCTACAAGTTCCAGCTTGGTTTTAATGAGCTTAGTGAGGAAGAACAAGATAAACTCCGTGACTGGATGTATGATCTGCTTTATGAGCTTTATGAAAATGAAGAAGCTTACACTGAACTACTTTATGATCCTGTTGGATGGACCGAGGAGGTTAAGACCTTCCTTCGCTACAATGCCAATAAGGCTTTGATGAACCTTGGACAAGATCCTCTCTTTCCTGATACAGCAGACGATGTTAACCCTATCGTCATGAATGGTATCTCAACAGGAACATCTAACCACGACTTCTTCTCACAAGTTGGAAATGGTTATCTGCTTGGTAGTGTTGAAGCCATGCAAGATGACGACTACACCATCGGACTTTAATCCTACCCAAAAACGAGCTTGGAAAATCCAAACTCGTTTTTTTGATTATCTGATTTTATCCAAAAAGGCTGTCAGCTCTGCTTGTGCTTCTGGTGTGGTACCGACTAGCTGACCAAGCATGCTTTCAAGTTGGGCTGTGGTTGCTGCGATTTCCTCATCAGTTTGAGCAAGCTTATCCGCAAGCTCTGTCAGTGGAACAACAGGCTCTTCCTCAAAGGTATCGACATAGCGAGGGATGTTGAGGTTGTAGTCGTTTTCCACAATCTCCTCAAAGCTAGCTAGGTGGGCAAACTTGTCCACATCTTGACGGTCTTGATAGGCTTTCAAAATCTTGGCGATATGGTCATCGGTCATGATATTTTGGTTTTTGCCCTTGTCAAATTCTTTAGATGCATCAATAAAGAGGACATCTTTGCTGGTGCGGTTTTTCTTGAGAATGATGACTGTGGTTGGAATGGAGGTATTATAAAAGATGTTGGCTGGCAGTCCAATCACGGTGTCAATGGCTCCTTCCTCTAGGAGATGCTGACGAATTTTCTGCTCTGCATTTCCCCTAAAGAGAACCCCGTGAGGAAGGACAATAGCCATAACGCCTGAATGCTTGAGGTGGTAGAAACCATGAAGGAGGAAGGCGAAGTCAGCCTTGGACTTGGGTGCCAGGACACCATAGCTGGAGAAACGTGCGTCTTGCAGGAAACCAGCGTCCCCACTCCACTTCTGAGAATAAGGGGGGTTCATGAGCACCCCGTCAAAATCTGTCGGCTCAGTCGTTGGCCAGTCCGCATCAAGGGTATCACCAACATGAAGTTTTTGGTTCTCAATAGCAACCCCGTGGAGCATCATGTTCATGCGAGCCAGGTTGTAAGTCGAGGTGTTAATCTCCTGACCGAAGTAGGAAACGGTCGAAGACTCTTTACTGTAACGTTTGGCGTTAAGAAGGAGGGAACCCGATCCCATGGTTGGGTCATAGAGGGTCATCCCCTTTTGATGCTCCCGTCCAAGAAAGACAATCTGGGTCATGAGGTGGGAAACTGCCTGAGGCGTATAGAACTCGCCCGCTTTCTTTCCAGAGTCGCTGGCAAACTGACCAATCAGGTATTCATAGGCATCTCCCAAAACATCTCCATCATGGTTGCTGAGGTTGAGCTCATGGAGTTCTTTGATCAAGGCTGAAATCACCTGATTCTGCTTTTGCGGTGTTGGACCTAACTTTTTAGAATAGAGGTCGATGTCTTCAAAAAGGTTTTCAAAAATCTCATTGGACTGCTCAATATCACGGAAGCCCTGTGCCAAATCTTCCAACTGGAAGTTGCTGGTGTGGACTTTTGCTACCAAGGCCGTAAAGGTCAGACCAGGCTCGATAAAGTAACCTAGCTCATCATCAAGGACATCTAGCAAATCTTCCTTAACATCTGGATCTGCAAAATTTTCTTCATAAAGTCTTTGAGCCTGTGACAAACTATCAAAGGATTCATCAAGGTTGTCACACACCGCCAAAAGCAACTTATCTGATAGGTATTTGTAGAAAATCAAGCCCAAAAGGTAGGACTTGTATTCGTTAGCATCCATCTTGCCACGGAGAATATCCGCTGCATTCCAAAGGGACTGGTAAAGGGATTGTGAGTTGTTTGAATTGTTCATGTCTGTGATTCTTTCTAAAGATATGGTATACTAGATAAGTAGAGAAATATGACGGTGGTTCCAACTTTCTAACTGGAGGTGGTGCTTATGGAAATAAGTCCAAAATCTTACAGAAAGGCTAGCCTATACTTGATGGTAAGTAAACTTACTCATCAAGTAACGACAAATCCTATTCGATTTGTCTAAGGCTCGCACTAGCTCGATTTTTGAAAAATATCGTTTCAAAAATCTCACGTCGGAGGTACCTGCTCAAATTAGCATTAGTTGAACCAGTCTAATCTAATAATTCTTTATATCAAATAAAAAAACAAAAAATAAAACCGTCAATATTTTGGGACACTGACGATTTTATTTTAATATAAAACAAACATTGTGAACCACCGAAATGGCTCTACTAGGAGTTGGATTGCCGTCCAACTCTTTTTCTATGCTTATTCTAACAAAATATCGTCAGTTTATCAAGATTTTTATATTGGATAACTTAGGAGCATTTGAGGCTTAGCAGAGCTATACAAATAATTTACGGAGTAGAGTCTTTTTCATCTCTTTCAAGCTAGCCAACTTGTCCTCCACCTGAGCCAACTCTTGGTCAAGGGTTTGGAAGAAAGTGCCGATGACTTCCTGTTCAGAATGTGTCGGCAATTTTATATTAAAGTCACTAAGAACTTCCTTAGTAATTGTTTTGATTGTTCCACCTGGGGCACTTTTTGCCTCTTCAATGAATTTTTGTTTTATTACATAAGCCCAAAACACATTATCAATTGGTAAGTAAAAGTTTTCAAAAATCAGCACCGTCCTATCTATGAAAGCTCCATATTGGGTAATCGCAACACGACCAATACTACCTTGTAAAGTAACTAGGACAGATCCTTTCTCAGCATAAACACTAAGTGGCTGTGCTTTTTTACTAATTTTTTGTTTAGTATCCTCTACTAAATTCATCTCATCTGTGACATCTGCAACTTGAACAAAAGGCATTGCTCCATCACCATCATACCATTCGCTATTTCCGTAAGGTTGCGGAAAAGAACCACGTCTAAATCTCGCCACTTCCCCCAACTTCACTTCTTCCCAGTCGTCTTCAAAACCTTGGAAGCGGAGGGCTGGTTTGGTTTGTGCCTTGGCTGGAAAGAGGAGTTTGAGATAGGTCTTCTTCTGCTCCTTGAGCGTGTCCAACTTACGCTGATGAAGGGTGATGTGACGGTCTAGGGTTGAGAAGAAAGTGCCGATAGCTTCCTGTTCGGGTAGGGATGGGAACTTTGCAATACTTTCAGCAACTAAATTCCAATCTGATCTTGGCATCTTCGTACCAGAAGTATCATTTGCAACTAATTGAAAAGAATTACTCTGAATATAGGTATATAAAAAACAACTATGCCAAAGATCCGACTTTAAATTCCAAAAATCACCTAGTGCTATTCCCTTAAACTCTGCATACCACCAATTTTTTAAATATGGACGTAATTTCCCGAATAGTACGTCCCCTTCATTAAACTCTAAACCTTTCCTATCATCTACTTTCTGAGAAATATCCTTATTTAAAGTACCCAATCCTGAGTTAATATCTTCAAACTCCAATCTAGGTAAATCTTTACTAGATGAGGTTAGATTTGAACGATAAACCACTTCCCCCAACTTCCGCAGTTCCCAAGCGTCAGTGTAGCCTTCAAAACGATAGGCTGGGATATTATTGTTTGTTTTCATGTAATCTCCTTTCAACATAGGACAATGTCTCTACTAGTATTTATAAATCTTAGGTGCTCAGCTTTTTGGGCTCCCCAATATGATAATATTGTTTGAATACTATTTCTTCTTTCAATATCAAACTCATCTACATAGATAGTTACATTCGGAATCACTTCAAAAATTTTTCTAAAGTATGGGGCATCTACACCATCTTTATCGCGCAGACCAAAACCTATGAAGTAGATTTCCTCAACATCTTTTATTTTGTCAAAAAATTCCTTGCTGTGTGAATTGTTTAGGATTTCTCCAACAGGTTTTACCAAAGAATTTATCAATGGTGAAAGATACGTAGCAACATCCATAGGATTATCAAAATCTTCACGCTCAAGATTATGACCAAAAACCAACTCATCTCCTATCTCACCGTGAATATGATAAATATTTTCGGATGGAATACCATAAAAATCTTCTAAAACATGTGTGTAGTTAAAATTTAAAAATAGACTATCTCTATTTAAGATGATTGTTTCTTTACTCAATCTACCTTGGTAGCACTGCTTACGGTAATTTTTTACAAAACTTTTCCAGTTATCATATGTTACTGAAATCCATTCCGAGAACAATTTCGAAATGACAGGTGTCAGTAGTTTTAAATTTTCTCCAACTTCCTCAGCATTACGAGACATGACACTGCCATCTATATCACCTTCTCTATCAGTAAAGTTTGCCATATCTATCTCAATATTTGTAAAACGTCCCAAACTTTGTTCAAAGTCAGACCAATATACCGTATCCCTCATGATTTGTAACATAAACTGATAAAACAATTCCGAGACCTTTGTAAAATCCGTTTTTTGGTCTATATTAAACTCCTGAATATCAAAATCGTTGACATATCTTGCCAAATCTTTATCTAAATCATCAAGATACTCTGCTATATCCTCTTTTCCAGAAAGACCTGTCAAATTTTCATCTTTACCAAATGTCTCATAAACATACTTTTTGAAATAGAGGTAGTCTGATTTTAATCCATGTGCTATGTCAAACCCATTTCCGATAATAAACAGTTTATCCATCTTCTTATCTCCCCCTCAATGGTAGGATGTCTTGCGCGATCATGGTCATATAGTCCTCTTTGAGGGCTTTTTTGTATTTAAGCTTGTTGAGGGCTTGGTCGCCCTTGTTTTCCTTGTAGCTTGTATAGTCGTAGGTATCAACAAGGGCTTTTTCTCCGATTTGCTTGTCCTTGCCGACTCGGTAGTTGTCCACGATAAACTGGAGCTCGTCTTCACCAACACACCAATCTTGTGCAGTGGATACGACTTGCTCACGGATGGTTAGGTCAATCATCTCGTCTAGCTTGTGGGCGATGGATTGGCCCTTGTAATCTTGAGTATTGGTCTGGGCTTCCTGCCAGATTTTTGAGATGAGTTGGGAGAGTTTGGGATTGGTCTTGTCCAAGTCGGCGATGTAGTTGTCCACCAGCTGCTTCTCTTTTTCTGGGATAGCTTGTCGTTTTTGATCCAGCAAGCTTTGGATGAGGGAGATGATATAGTGGTAGTTGATCTCGTCTGTACGGACAGACTCCAGCTCGTACTCGATATCGATAGGAAGCTCATCGTCATCATCTTCTTGACGGCGGCGTCTGAGTTCGTCGATGATATTTTGGTACTGGGCGGTGAAGTCCTCTATGGTGTCACGTGTCAGTCCAACTTCTTGAAGGAGGGTAGCTTCATCATAATCGGCATAGACTTGAACCGAGGCAAAGAGCTTATCAAACTCCTGAAATGCCTTAGCAAAACGCTTTAGCTCAGCATCTGAGCTACTATCTAGGTCTGGGGTTTCTTCTGGGCTTGGAGAAATAGCTAGAAGCCCCGCTACCTTTTCTTCAAACTTGGCTTTTTCTTCCAACCAAGTTGGCGCAAGGACAGCATGCTCTCCACCATTTGAGTAAAGGCTTAGCGCCTCATCAACTTTTTCCTTGAAGCGCTGCGGCGTTTGGAAGGTAACGATCTGCCCAAACTTCTTGCCCTCATCAAAGAGACGATTGGTCCGTGAAAAGGCTTGGATGATGTGCTGAGGCTTCATAGGTTGCCTGTCCATAAAGATGGTCGATAAGCAAGGCGCATCAAATCCTGTCAACAGGCGATCCACCACGATAACCAGATCCAGTTGCTCCTCACGAAAGGCATACTTGTCTTTTTTTCGTGCCAAGCGTTCGTTGAGATCGGTGTTATAAGCTCCTAAGGAGGCTAAGCTAAAGTGGGTGCCAAACATGGCATTGTAGTCGTCCAAACTCTTTGTCATCTGCTCTTGGTTAAGCATGGAGCTATCATCGTTTTCCGTTACGGAGTAAGTGATGGCAACCTTTGGAAAGTCTGGAAGGACTTTTTTGCTGGACTCAGAGATAGTAAGCTTGCTTTGTCCTGCCTTAACCTTTTGGATCAGCTCATAGTAAGCCTGAGCACGCGCGATTGACTTAACTGTCAAAAGCCCCTCATAGGTCTTTCCGACACCGTTTTGAAAACCGAGCTTGCGCTTGGACTTGTTTAATATCGCATCCAATACCCTAAGCATGTGGTCTTCATCATCATAAAAATGATCTTCAATGTCCTCTTCTGCCCAAGTTGGAAGAGTAGTCTGGTACTCCACTTGAAAACCTAAGACCGCTCGGTCATGAATGGCTTCTTTGACGGTGTATTCATGTAAGCAAGGCCCATACTGATCCTTGGTGGTCTGTGCCAAGTCACCTTTTTGTTCCCGTTTGTTTTCCTTAAAGATGGGCGTGCCTGTAAAGCCATACCAGAGAGAGTTGACAAAGAACTGCTCTAGGATCCGCTTTCGCTCTGGTGTCACTGCACGGTGGCACTCATCGACCACAAAGGCCAGCTTGAGCGTTTTAATTCGCTGATAAGACTTTTGGTGGCGGCCTTCCTCAAACTGACGTAACATGGCATTAAGCTTTTGGATGGTAGTCACCACCACACGTCGATCTTCTGAGGCCAGGTTTTTGATCAAGTGCTTGGTATCATCAGTCTCGTCAATATCGATCATGTCATTTTCAGCGTAAGACAAAAAGGCTGCTGTGGTCTGCTGGTCAAGGTCAGTCCTATCAATGACAAAAATCGTCTTTTCGATAGAAGGGATCTGCAGGAGGTTTCTTGCTACCTTGTAGCTGGTCAGGGTCTTTCCTGAGCCTGTGGTATGCCAGATATAACCTGACTGACGGTTGCGACTAGCATCCTTAATAGCCTCGATGGCATGGACCTGATAGGGACGAAGTAAGATCAGGGCTTTTTTATCGTCATCAATCACGCTATACTGCATGACCATTTGGTGAGCCATCGGGATGGACAAGACCCCTTGGGCAAAGTCAAAAAGATGAGGTTGGGCTTGGTTATTCTTATCTACCCACTTGGTGAGAAAGCGGTCGTTGAGCTTGGTTTCTTTAGCCGCTGCAATGTAGCGGGTTTCATTGATGTTTGAGACCACAAACATCTGGAGGCTTGAGAAAATCCCTCTAAACTGTCCTTCTTTTTCGTATTTTTTAATCTGACGAAAGGCATCCATAAACGGATGAGAACGGCTTTTCAGCTCAATCTGAATCATGGGCAGACCATTGATTAAGAGCGTCACATCACCTCGTCGTTGACGATTGGCCTCTCCTTTGGTCACAACTTGGTGGACAACTTCATAGCTAGACTTGCCACCTGCGACATTGTGGCGCCAAATGACCTCCAAACGAACGATACCTAAGCTAGCATCTTCACGTTGTACTTGAACTTTGGCGATGCCGTTTTCACCTGCTAACCACTTGGCCGCCTCGTAGAAATTGACAAAGTTTAGCTGGTTTTTAATCTGATGCTTTTCTTGCTCGGTCAAGGGATGGTCAGATAGGAGGCGGACGTTGTTAGCTTCTAGCTTGTCAAAGAAGTTGTCCCAAAGTTGCTCTTCTGTGGTCAAGTCTGGGCGATAGACCCACTGACTGTCACCTGTAATCAGCTGACGAATCAACTCGGCTTCAAACTGAACTTCACTAGTTAATGGCTGAGCTGGCATCTAGACCACCTCCTTTTGACAACGCAAAAAGCCTGCCATTTCTGACAGGTTGTTTTTAATAGATGAGATGATTCGTTTAGCCGATAGGCGTTGATATATATATATATAGTGTTACAAGGTTTCTGAGCATGAGGCTCTCCTTTTATGGTCTTAGTTTGACAACTATTTTATCATATTTTTAATCATCTATGAAGTCTCTTTTAAGACAAAACGTCCTCTAAAACCTCAAGTGCTGAGTCTATCTCGGACCTACTAATAGTAAGAGGGGGTAAAAGGCGGATCACATCGCTTCCTGCTGTTAGGAGAATAAGCCCTTTTTTCCTAGCCTCATCTAAGACTTGAGAAAGGTCTTTAGTTGTCTTAATCCCAATCATCATCCCCATCCCTCGAATGGCACTAACACTGTCATAAGAGGAAAGACGCTCTTCTAACTGAGTTTTGAGGTAGGCTGCTTTTTGACCAACCTCATCTAAAAAGTCAGGGGTTAAAATGTCTAGAACCTTTTGACTGCTAGCTAAAACTACTTTGTTTCCTCCAAAGGTAGTGCCATGACTACCGTAGGAAAAAGCAGAGCTTAAAGCTGTCTTACCTAACATGGCACCGACTGGTAAACCATTTCCCAAGCCTTTGGCTAAGGTCACAATATCTGGTAAAATCCCATATTGCTCAAAAGCATATAAGCTTCCTGTCCGTCCGATACCAGTCTGAACCTCATCTACTATCAAGAGAATCGATGCTTTCTGACAAAAATCTGCCAGGTCTTTGACAAACTGGGCATCTGCAGGAATCACACCTCCCTCACCTTGCACCAGCTCCAACATCACAGCTGCAGTGTCCTCTGTCACCAAGGCTTTGACAGAGGAAAGGTCGTTATAGGTAGCATAGGAAAAACCTGACACTAAGGGAGCAAAACCCACTTGAATCTTTTCTTGCCCCGTCGCAGACATTGCTCCATAAGTCCTTCCATGAAAGGACTGCTTAAAGGTGATGATCTGAGATTTGTTGGTTGCTTTTCGGGCTAATTTGATCGCTGCTTCATTACTCTCTGCTCCACTATTACAAAAAAAGGCAAGGTAGTCTTTGTCACCAATTAAGCGACTGGCTACTTCTTCTTGTAGCTGATTGTGGTAGAGGTTAGGGGTGTGCCAGATGGCTTCTAACTGCTCTGCGACAGCTTTTTTTACCAAAGGATGAAAACCAAGATTGGTCACGCCAATCCCAGATGAAAAATCAAGATAGGGCTTTCCTTCTTGATCATAGAGGGTATTGCCTTTAGCTTTGACAAACTCAATCGCATCACGTTTGTAGTTTTGAAATAATTTACTCATATCTTCTCCTAAGCTTGACAAATTAAGGTTCCTGTTTTGAGGTTATCGCTGATTAAGACGGTTTGTACGCCTGCTTCTACCGTTTGGCTAGCTCCTTTGATTTTTGGAACCATACCACCTGTGATGATGCCTGAGTTGATTTTCTGATCAATTTGATGCAGGGGTAACTGTGCTAAGACTTGACCATTTTCTTTGACACCAGGAACATCTGTCATCAAGATGAGTTGGTCTGCTTTAACAGCAATGGCAAGTGCTGTTGCAACATAGTCAGCATTGACATTTAGCCACTCCCCACCTTTTGCTGCCATAGAGGCGATCACAGGGATCAGACCTGCCTTAAAAAACTTCTCTAAAACAGGCACATGGACTTGATTGATCTGACCCACATAGCCATACTTATCCTGATTTAAAAAATCTGCCTCAAAGAGTTTTTCCAAGTTGCTTTGGAGTTGGATAACGTCACAATCAGCTTTTAAGAGACTGGCTGTGAGCTTTTCTCCGAGATCAAATAAAGCTTTCTCCACCAGCTGCATAGCTCTTTTACTGGTCACGCGCAATCCATCAACCTTTTCAACCGAAATCCCCTCTTCTTGCATCATTTTATTGATCGCAAAGCCACCACCATGTACAATCATCACTTGTTTGCCAGCTGCTTGCCACTCTTTGATGTCTTGAACAAAGTCAGGGGGTAATTGTTGACTCGCTATTCCCCCAATTTTAATCACAATTGTTTCTTTCATCTTTCCTCCTAAGTGCGATACAAGGCATTGATTTTGACATAATCATAAGATAAATCACATCCCCAAGCTCGCCCACTCTCCGAACCAGAATTGAGATTAACAGAGATGGTGATCTGATCTTTTTGCATGACCTCCTCCATCTCCTCTTGATCAAAGCTGACAGGACTAGATTGGATCATCACAGGAAGATGCTCTAGTGCAATATCAATTCTCTCCACATCCAGATCCACACCAGCATAACCAATAGCTGCGATGATGCGTCCCCAGTTGGCATCCTCACCAAAAATGGCGGTTTTCACCAAACTAGATCCCACTATACTTTTTGCCACCATACGAGCTGACAGACTGTCCTTAGCTCCTGTCACATCAACTTGAATCAGCTTGGTTGCCCCTTCGCCATCTTTTGCAATCTTTTTAGCCAAATCAGTCATCACAACATGCAACATCGCCACAAAGCGATCATAGTCTTCTGTTCCTTCAATGATTTCTTGATTTTGGGTGCAACCATTAGATAAGATAAGGACCATATCATTAGTTGACGTATCACCATCAACCGTGATTTGATTAAATGTTGTTTCAACCTCTTGACTGAGAGCTTTTTGTAGGGTCTGACTTGAAATATTAGCATCACAGGTAATAAAAGCGAGCATGGTAGCCATATTAGGATGAATCATCCCTGATCCTTTAGCCACTCCTGACATGGTCACCACATCTTTTCCAAATGTCTCTTCAACTGTGATGGTCTTTGTGACCGTATCTGTTGTCAAGATTGCTTGAGCAAAATCATCTGCATTGCCATTAACCACAATCTTAGATAAGCCATTTTCTAGCTTATCCAGTGGTAAAAACTCGCCAATAACACCTGTTGAAGCAACCCCAACCAAATCGTTTGCAATACCTAATTTTTTAGCAGTCCACTCTTGCATGGTGGAGGCATCTTCTAGTCCTTTTTGACCAGTACAGGAATTGGCAACACCTGAGTTTACGACAATAGCCTGCATCTTTTCTTGCTGCTGAGCTTGCTTGGTAACGATAAGAGGGGCAGCAATAACTCGGTTGGTCGTATAAACACCTGCTACACTGGCTGGCACTTCAGAAACAATCCAACCAAAATCCAATTTTCTCTTTTTAAATCCTGCATGCAAACCATCTGCTGAAAAACCCAGCGGACTGGCAATATTACCATCAATAAGTTTCATTTTTTTCTCCTTTAGATAAAAGCTGGCGCTGCCAACAAGCCTGCAGTTTCGTCAAAGCCAAACATCAGATTCATATTTTGAACAGCTTGACCTGCTGCCCCTTTGACAAGATTATCAAGCACAGCAACGACCGTCAGCACTTGAGTGAGAGGATTGTAAGATAAGCCAATGTCAGTATAGTTCGAACCAATCACATGGTGCAGATGAGGAAGGTGGGATTTCACACGGACAAAAGGCTTATCCGCGTAAGCTTTTTGATAAATCTCTAAAAGCTCATTTTCTGTTAAATCTGCGGTTAATTTTAAATATAAGGTAGCTACAATGCCACGTGCCACAGGTATTAAGGAAGTTGAAAATTGGATATGGGATAAGTTGGGTTCATAACTCTGCAATGTCTGAACGATTTCTGGGATATGCTGATGCTGGTTTAGCTTGTAAGTGACATAGTTATCATGCACATGAACAAAATGACTGGCACTGGTTGGATTTTTCCCTGCTCCACTTAAACCACTCTTGGCATCAACAATAATGGATTCTAAATCAATCACTTGTGCTTTTAAGAGAGGAATGAGTGCTAATTCAGTAGCAGTTGCATAGCAACCTGGATTCGCAATGTGATGTTTGCCTTTCAAGTCAGTAAACTCAGACAAACCATAGGTAAACTGCTCTAAGACCTCCGTTTTAGCTGGCGTTTTTTGATACCATTTTTGATAAATATCAGCAGGAAGTCTATGGTCACCTGATAAGTCAATAAAAGGAAAATCAGCTTCAACAAAATAGTGCGCATAATCTTTTGCAATACCACTTGGAGTGGCAAAAAAGACCAAGTCTGCTTCTGACATTATTTTTTCTGCATCAAAAGCCTCTACTTTTAAGGTTGTTACCTCATCTAAATGTGGATAAATATACGACAACTCCTGACCAACCTCTTTAGTGGCATAAACAGAAACCAATTCAGCATTAGGGTGATTCTCCAGTATCTTTACTAATTCTAAACCACTATATCCTGTTACTCCCACAACTGACACTTTCATATTTATACCTCTCTTAGAATGTTTATGCAGAATAGTTTATATCATTTTTATACAAATGTCAACGTTTTTTGTATAAAAATACAAAAAATCCAGTTAAACTGGATTTTTCACTCTTATAAATGACCAAGTAGAGAAGCCCTAATCCCATCTCACCTCTTGAAGTGTATCGATTCTTACTAAGAATATCAAAAGGGTTCCCATATTTATATACACGACAAACGCATGAAGAAAATACTGTTTTCAGAAAACATATTTTCATATTTTATACAGTTTTTTAGCAAAAATTTATGCTATAATTAGTCTGAATTTGAGGAATTACTCATGACTAAATATAAAAACTATGAAAATAAATTGAAAAAATGCATGTGACAAGAAAATGGTTACATGCATTTTCTTCATGCGTATGGCGTGTATTTATATATACCTTCTATTGTTAACCATTACCATTTATTGTATAATGATAGTATAGTTTTTATGAAAAAGGAGTTAATATGTTTAGGAAAATACTTATCTTTTTATTATCTGTTATTCTTGTTAGTGGCTGTACCTCCACAACTAATAATTCTAATAAAACTTACGACAATGAGTTTATTACCTCTTTAGCTAAAGGTCTTGATAATCGATGGAACGATTCCAAATTAAATGTAGAAAGTGCTGCTAATTATGAAAATTTACTAAAACATGAACTTAAAGAAGTTGATGGCTATCAAGATAAAAAATTTAAAAATGATAAATTAAAAGAACTAGCTATTAGCTACATAAATGAATTAAAAAATGGCTTAGAAATTACAAAAGAATATGGATCATCATCTTGGGATACTTCTTGGGCTAAACATCAAAATAAAAGATATTCAATTGTAAGTGATATACAAAATATCCAAGAAATACCAGTCAAAGATACAGAAACTCTAAAAGAACTATTAGCTCAAGGGCGAGAGGTAAAAAGTAATAGCGAGAAAGAAGAAGCGTTAAACGCACTAATATCTCCTATAAAATTTGAAATTGATCAAGAAAAATCAAATGAGTACTCTACTACATATTACTCTGTAGTAGAAAATACTACTGACTATAATATCGAAGAGCTTTATATACAGGTTACCTTAAAAGATTCTGATGATGTTAATTATTATTCAACATACATTACACCAAAAAATTGGAAAAAAAATACTAAGACACGACTTGAATTTACGGATTTTGAACGAAAAGCAAAAAGTTTTGAATTAAATATTCAATCTTATTCTGCCACTAAAGCCGAATAAACTTTCGATAACCAAGAATAAACCTCGCTCATAGGTTAAGAAACAGAAAAGACAAACTACTTTTTAAAGTTTGTCTTTTTTTCATACTTCTTATACTTGAAGAAAAAAAGGATAGTAAAATAGTATTTTTCTAAAGTAAGGCAAAAGTTTTCGAAATCTAATTTACTTATTTTCTGATAAATTTTCTTCATTTTATCATAAGCCAAAGAAAAAACCAAACTCCTAATGGAGTTTGGTGTAAGACCTATGTATTATACAAAAAACTCCTTTACCCATAGGATAAAAGAGTTTAGGAATTATTCTAAATTGTCGATACCAGCTTGCATACGCTCTGCACCCCACCAGTAAGGCATGAGCTCTCCTAGTTTGATGATTTCTCGTTTATCAAAATCAAGCATGATTTCTGTTTGTACATTATCAGCCGACAGCTGCATCAAAAATTCACGGCAAGCTCCACAAGGCATTCCCGACCCCTCTCCAAAGGGAGCTTGATCTCGAAATGCTATGATACGTTTTATTGCTGTCTGACCACTATCTTGAAACATATTAAAGGCTGCTGATCGCTCTGCACAAAGGTGAAAGACACCACTAGTTGCCTCAAAGCAATAACCAGTATAAATTTTCCCATTTTCAGCTTCAATGGCAGCAACGACATGATTTGAATAAATGAAAGGCGAGACATAATGCGGATCATAGTGACCTTTTGCTTTCTCATACATCTCTTGCCAAATATCTTTTATGTGTTCCATACTTATTCCTCACATTATAATAGAAAGATATCCCTTGTTAGTTACTCTAACAAAGAGATATGCATTCATGATATTATAAGTTCTCTGCTACGCTGTTTAATAGCGTTGGGATAGCAGAGGCATCAGAACCACCTGCCATGGCCATATCTGGCTTACCACCACCGCGACCTGATACGATTGGGGCAAGAACCTTGATAAGATTACCAGCATGAACATCTTTGGTTTTACTTGCGACAAGGACATTCACTTTTTCACCGATGCTTGCTACAAGGACAAGGACATCAGAATAGTCTTTTTGCTTCCAATTATCTGCAAAAGTACGGAGGGCGCCTGCATCTGAGACTTGAACTTGGCTAGCAATGTAACGAACACCATTAGCTTCTTTCACATCTTTAAAGACATCACCAGCCGCTGCTGCTGCTGCTTTTTCTTTTAGCTCAGCATTTTCTTTTTGTAAGTCACGTAACTGCTCTTGAAGGCTTGCCACTTTATTTGGCACTTCTTTGATTTGAGGGGATTTGATGGTCGTTGCCACTTCTTTAAGGGCATCTTCCTCGTCACGATAAGCCAAGAAGGCTTCACGGCTAGTCACCGCTACAATACGTCGTGTTCCTGATCCGATTCCTTCTTCTTTCAAAATCTTAAAGATTCCGATTTCTGCCGTATTACCAACATGGGTACCACCACAGAGTTCGACAGAGTAATCACCAATAGTCACCACACGAACTTCTTTACCATATTTTTCGCCAAAGAGTGCCATTGCTCCCATTTCTTTAGCAGTGTCAATATCTGTTTCTACTGTCACAACTGGAATAGCATCCCAGATCTTTTGGTTCACTTCTTCTTCGATGCGACGAAGTTCTTCTGCAGTCACTGCCTCAAAGTGCGTAAAGTCAAAGCGTAGAAACTCTTGTTCATTAAGAGAACCTGCCTGAGTCGCATGTTGACCAATCACATTGTGAAGGGCTGCATGCAACAAGTGTGTGGCAGTATGGTTTTTCATCACACGGTGACGACGAGTTGTATCAATAGCCAAATGGTAAGTTTCTCCCACCTTGATCTCTGATAAAACCTCAGCAGTGTGAAGTGGCTGTCCATTAGGGGCTTTTTGAACATCAGTGATGCGAGCCACTAATTGACCTTCTGCATCCAAAATTTGACCATGGTCTGCTACTTGACCACCCATTTCAGCATAAAACGGTGTTTGATCAAAGACAAGAAGGGCTTGACCTGAGTTAGTGTTTTCTACACGACTATTATCAACCACAAGAACGGATAAAGTCGCATCTAATTGGTCTGCTTCGTAAACAAAAGTTGAAGCTTCTGTAATAGCTGCCAGGGTTTCGTTTTGCATTCCCATTGAGCCACCTTTTACGACTGAAGCACGCGCACGGTCTTGCTGTTCCTTCATAGCGGCTTCAAAGCCAGCGATATCAAGTGTCATACCTCGGTGTTCAGCCAGCTCAGCAGTCAACTCTACTTGGAAACCATAAGTATCGTAAAGTTTGAAAATATCACGCCCATCAATAACTGTCTTACCTTCAGTTGTTAATTTATCCATCAATTGTTCAGCAAATTGTGACCCTGTATGGATAGTGCGTGCAAAGGACTCTTCTTCACTTTTAACGATTTTTTCGATAAAATCACGTTTTTCAAGAACTTCTGGATAGTAGCTTTCCATGATTTGACCAACCGTTGGCACAAGTTTATACAAGAACGGCTCTGTAATGCCTAATTTTTGACCATGCATAGAAGCACGACGGAGCAAACGACGAAGCACATAACCACGCCCTTCATTTCCAGGAAGAGCGCCATCACCAATCGCAAAGGAAAGGGCACGGATATGGTCAGCAATCACTTTAAAGCTCATGTTGTCGCCATCTTGGTCGTAAGTCTTACCGGAAATCTTTTCTACCTCACGAATAATCGGCATAAAGAGGTCTGTTTCAAAGTTGGTTTTAGCCCCTTGGAAGATGGCTGCTAGACGCTCCAAACCAGCACCCGTATCAATATTTTTATTTGGCAATTCTTTGTATTCTGAACGTGGAACAGCTGGATCAGCATTAAACTGAGATAATACGATATTCCAGATTTCGATGTAGCGATCATTTTCCAAATCTTCTTCTAGCAAACGAATGCCGATATTTTCTGGGTCAAAAGCTTCGCCACGGTCAAAGAAAATTTCAGTATCAGGACCTGAAGGACCCGCACCAATTTCCCAGAAGTTCTCCTCGAGGGGAATCAAATGACTAGGATCCACCCCAAGGGCTAACCAACGGTTGTAAGAATCTTTATCATCTGGATAGTAAGTCATATAAAGCTTGTCTTTAGGAAAAGCAAACCATTCTGGGCTAGTTAAAAGCTCAAATCCCCACTCAATCGCTTCATCACGGAAATAATCACCAATTGAGAAGTTTCCAAGCATTTCAAACATGGTATGGTGGCGAGCAGTTTTTCCGACATTTTCAATATCGTTAGTACGGATTGATTTTTGAGCATTGGTAATGCGTGGATTGTCTGGGATAACAGAGCCATCAAAATATTTTTTCAACGTCGCCACACCAGAGTTGATCCAAAGAAGAGTTGGATCATTGACGGGTACAAGATTAGCAGATGGCTCAACAGAATGTCCTTTTGATTTCCAAAAGTCGAGCCACATTTGGCGGATTTGTGCAGATGATAATTGTTTCATAATTAAGATACTAAGGGGGTTAAGCGGACAACGTCAAAATAGGAAACTTGACGAAGACGCTTGCGTCTAGGAAGCGTTTCTCTTTTTGACAAAGTCCGTAACCCGAGTTCATTTCAACATGAACTCGATACCCTTTCCTTTCGTTTAGATATTTTTGAAAAGTTATTGTTAGAAAGAAGTAAGCCTTTCGGGCGGGTTCAATTCAACAGAACAGTTAAATCGAATCTTTCCTTTCATAAGTGATAAATTTAGTAGAGAAGTCCGTAGCCTAAGTTCAACTAAGATACTAAGGGTGTTAAGCGGACAACGTCAAAATAGGAAACTTGATGAAGACGCTTGCGTCTAGGAAGTGTTTCTCTTTTTGACAAAGTCCGTAACCCGAGTTCATTTCAACATGAACTCGATACCCTTTCCTTTCGTTTAGATATTTTTGAAAAGTTGTTGTTAGAAAGAAGTAAGCCTTTCGGGCGGGTTCAATTTAACTAACCTGCTAAATTGAACCTTTCCTTTCATAAGTGATAAATTTAGTTGAAAGAATCTTCCATGACATCAACGATTACGATGTCATGAGATATCAAGTAAAAAAGAGCTTTGGAGATTTCAGTTACTAGCTGATTATGACTGTCGTGAAGATTAAACCTTTCACCACTAGAGGTAAAATCTTGTCTCACTTAAAGTGGCTTATCACACTCTCCAAAAAATGACAAGAAACTAAACGAAGGGCGAAAAACCGCGGTACCACCTTCATTCAATGACTTGTCATTCTCTTTTATGATGCAATTGTAAGGTTAAGTAGCATGACTTTTCGCTTTACCTGGCTCGCAACAACCGCCAGTTTTCTGAAGTAAAGGGATGAAAAATCAATTCTCAACCACTCTATTATAGAGACTTTTTAAACTTTCGTCAACTACTTACTCAGCTGATGATGAGCTTTCTGTTGTGCTTGATGCTTCTGTTGAGGATGAGCTTGTTTCAGAAGATGAAGCACTTGATGCGCTACTTGATGATGAGCTTGAAGAGCTACTTGAGGAGCTTGTTGTTGTATATTGTGATAAGATCGATGAGAAGGCATCGTCTTTAATCTTCACGTTAGCTTTTTTAAGGGCTGCTGCGATAACAGTATTTTGGAAATTGGTATCACTTGTTTTTTCATTCATAATGATTTTCTTAAGTTGTGATTTGTAAGTTTTCCAATCTGTATCTTTTTCACCAGCTTTTGTGAGTTTCACAATATAATAACTTGTTGTATAAGTTGAACTGTCTACTACAGTGATGACATCAGATACTTCACCTTCTTTTAACTTGAAGGCTGCTGACATAACATCTGCTGGCACATCTGTTGAAGCTGAATCAAACTTCACTTCGCCACCCTTATCTTTAGTCGCAGAATCTATTGAGTTTTCTTTAGCTAGCTTAGAAAAGTCTGCGCCATCTGCTTTAGCTTTTTCAAGAACTTCCTTAGCCTTATCTTCACTATCTAGTTTGATAATTTGAGCTGTTACTTCAGGGTTGTATTCAGTGTAAGCCGCTTTATAGTTTTCTGTGGTTAATTCTTTTTTAGCAGCTTGCTCAACAGCATACTCTACTAACATGGTTGTGCGAATCTGCTGTTTATATGCTTCTACTGTCATTCCTGCTTGAGCCAGTGCTGCTGAGAAGGAATCACCATAAGATTCCGCTGTCTTATTATAAGCTTCTGTTACTTTTTTATCAGAAACCTTATCACCATACTGCTCCTCAAACACTTTACTCATGATCAAGGTTAACATAGACTGTTGAGCAGCTGAAGTTGTCTTAGCTTCATTGTAAAAATCAGTGATTTTAATTGTATCACCTTTCATTGTGACAATGTCTTTATTAGCGTTGTCTGTTGAACTACACGCTGCTAAGGTTGTTACAGAAAGTAACGTTACCAGACCTGCTGCCCATTTTTTTCTTAATTTCATTTAGTTTTAACTCCTTTTTACATTAACTGTCTTATTATAGCATATTTTCTTAAAATTGACTTAATCTAATAAAGTCACTTGTTCAGAATTTTTACGAAGCATCAACAAACCATCTCCTAGAGGAACTAAGGTAGCCGTCAAAGAAGGATTGTCCAAGGTCGCATCAAAAAGTTTATGAAGTCCTCTATAAATAGTCCGTTGTCCACGTCGAACCTCTTCAATCGGTTTTGCGATATCACCACCTTGGAAAATGTCATCTAAAACCACCACACCACCAACTTCTAGCCGCTCTAGGATCTCAGGCAAGAAAACAATATACTTTGATTTTGCAGAATCCATAAAGACAAAATCAAAACCTGCCTCTAAATCAGCTAAAACCTCTGCTGCATCACCTTCTACCAAACGAATCTGTTGACGTGTGTCATACTTTGCAAAATTTTCTTTAGCAAAACCAATCATCTCTGGATTACGATCAATGGTCACAATTTCTGCTTCAGGTGCATACTCCGCCATCAAAAGTGCTGAAAAACCGATGGCTGTCCCAATCTCTAAAATCTTTTTGGGCTTCAAAGTTTGCATTAAAAATCTAAAATAAGCCACTGTTTCATGTGGGATAATCGGTATATTTTCTGTTTTGGCAAAAGACTCTAAAACTTCTAAATATCCCTTATTTTGTGCTAGGTGGTGGCGCATATAGCGAACCACTTCTTCTTTAACAACAGGACGACGCATATTATGATTTGCATTTTTACTATATGATTTAACCATTTCTTTATTATACAACCTTCTTGCTATTTTTTCATCCCTCTACTCTTATTATTCGTTATTTTTTTCAAAACAAAAAGCTGCGCCTGAGCAACAGCCTTTGTTTGCCTATTTTTTGAGACTTCTTCCCAAATAAAAAGAGAAAATTATCCCTAAAGCATATAAAGCAATAAAGACATATAGGGTCGTCATATAAGTTCCTGATAGACTAAAGGTCCAGGATAAAAGAACAGGCCCTACTAATCCCGCCAAAGCCCAAGCAGTTAAACTATAACCATGTAAAATAGCCAGTTGTTTGGTCCCATATAGATCACTTAAGTAAGCTGGAAGTAAAGAAAACCCTGCACCATAACAAGTCATAAGAATTGCCATTGCAAAAATAAAAATCGGTTGAATCTGCGAGACTAAAAGTAAAGCTGATAAGAAAAGATTTACGATAAACAAGAGACTAAACGTCAAGGGACGGCCAATATAATCCGATAAACTTGCCCATAGCAAGCGACCAAACCCATTAAAGATGCCAAGTACTCCCACCATCAAAGCCGCAGATTCTGCTGACATTCCTGTCATTTCTTGAGCCATCGGTGAGGCAGCCGAGATAAGTCCCAAACCACAACTGATATTGATAAATAAAAGACTCCAAAGTAAATAAAAGGAGGGACGTCTAATAGCTTCTTTGGCTAGAACTCCTTCGCCAACTACTCGTTGACTCTCTCCAGAGCGCCCATAATTTCCAAAGGCTTTTAAATCTTCCTGCCTTGGTCTAACAATAAACTGCGCAGCCACTAACATGACCAGTAGATAAAGTAGCCCAAAACTATAAAAAGTATTCGCTAGACCAATATGAGATAACAAATATTGAGCGATAGGACTTGTTAACAAGGACGCAAAGCCAAATCCCATAATGGCTAAACCTGTTGCCAAACCTCGCTTATCTGGAAACCATTTGATAATGGTTGATACAGGGGTAATATAGCCAGCACCCAATCCCATGCCACCTAAAATCCCATACCCTAGATAAAGTAGAGGAAGGGAATGGTGATCTAGTGCAAAACCAGCTAAAATATTTCCAGCAGCATATAGGATAGCTGAAATGGTCCCTGTCACTCTGGGACCAAATTTTTCCACCAACTGTCCCATAAAGGCAGCAGATAAACCTAAGCAAAAGATTGCCAAGCTAAAAGCAAAGGCCACCGCTGATTGATCCCATCCTGTTTCAGCCATAATAGGATTACGATAGACACTCCAAGCATAAGTTGAGCCCAACATCAAGTGCAAGGTCACCCCTGCTGCAGCCACTAAATAACGATTAGTTTTCTTCACCACTTCTCCTTTGACGAACCTTTTTAGTTTCACCTTCGCGAAACGTTCGTATATAAAGGTTATCACACCTGATTTAAAAACTCTATCATTTTAACCAGAAAGCGTTTCCTTTACGTTTTCTGTAAAAATACATCATAATGTTCGGATTTTAATATCTAACAAGTTCTTTATTTTTTGGTTTTTACCTTGACTAACTTCCTTTAAGTTAAGACTAAAGATACCTGCTTGCAATGCTGCTTCCATATCTAATTTACGATCTCCAATGTAGTAGGTCTTGTTTTTATCCAAGTGGTGAGTCTGGATTAAATAGTCTAAAGCTTCTGGGTGAGGTTTGCGCTTAAAACCTGAATCTCCTGTAACAACTTCTGTAAAATAAGACTCCAAGTCCAGTTGCTTCAAAACAGAGAAGGTATTATCTCCTTTATGGGTATAGATGAAATTCGTTATTCCCCGCTCTTTAGTCCAATCTAAAATCTCACGCGCTCCAGACATTAGCTGAATTTCTTGGTCTCTTGTTTTTAAATCAGTAGAATAATAGCTTTTCACCATTTGCTCATCTACATTTTCAAGCCTAGCCTTATCTTTTAATAATGCCCCCACCGACTCGTTTAGGATAAAAGCCAAAATCATTTTATCATCAAACTCCCATTGATAATGGTAATAAGTTGCCTCCAGTGCCTTCATAATAGCACCATAAGAATCTAAAAGGGTCCCATCCAAATCCCAAATAAAATTAAGGGGCATAGCATCTCCTTTTCTTGATAAAAGGAGTGTTTGGAAAATAAGGGGATTTACTTTACTTCCTCACACTCCTATAATCTCATTTTTAAAACCTTAGCGAATCCCTTTTGCAACTAAGGTCTCTAACTCCATCAAGCGTTTTTCAAAGACTGCAAAAGCCTCATCAAGATACGTGGCATCTAACATATCCACACCCGCTTTTTTAATCACATTGAGGGGATAATCAGAATTTCCTGCTTTTAGGTAGTCTAAGTAGCGCTCTTTATCCTCTGCACTTCCATGAACTATTTTTTCTGCTAGGTAACTTGCTGCTGCAAATCCAGTAGCATACTGATAAACATAATAATTATAGTAAAAATGTGGAATTCTAGCCCATTCAAACTGAATTTGGGGATTTTCTTGGGCAGAAAGACCATAATATTTTTCATTTAAAGTTGCGTATAACTCGCTAAGATACTCACTGGTTAAGACCTCTCCTTCTTGATCAGCTTGATGGATCAAGTCCTCAAACTCTGCGAATTGTGTTTGACGAAAGACCGTTGCTCTGAAACCGTCAAGGTAATTGTTGAGGATGGTAAAACGTAATTTTTCATCCTTGATTTCTTTTAACAAGGTTTCGGTTAAAATATTTTCATTAGTTGTGGAAGCAATCTCAGCTAAAAAGATACTATAATCTCCATAAACATAGGGTTGATTTTCACGCGTAAAAGTCGAATGTAGGCTATGCCCTGTTTCATGCACCAAGGTAAAAAGATTATCCAAGGTGTCTTGCCAGTTTAAGAGCATAAAGGCATTAGTATCATAAGATCCCCCTGAATAAGCTCCTGAACGTTTTCCTTTATTTTCATAGACATCAATCCACCGTTCATTAAAAGCACGTTTGACACGACTGGCATACTCTTCTCCAAAAATAGACAAGGTTTGTTCTGCTTTTTTCAAAGCCTCGTTATAGGTAAAGTGATAATCCGTCTCAGCTAACGGGGTATAAACATCGTACATCTTAAGCTCATCTAGTCCCAAAATCTCTTGACGTAGCTTGATATAACGATGCAGTAAAGGCAAGTGGCGATTAACAGTTTCAATCAACGTCTCATAAACCGCCTCTGGAATATGGTTGCTCGATAAAGCTGCCTGACGAGCCGAATCGTATTGACGAACCTTAGCTTTATAGTTATGTACTTTTACATTGGTTTGTAGGGTTTTAGCATAAGTATGTTGATATTGCTCATAAATACCATACATGGCTTCATAAGCTTCTTGACGAACCATACGATCCTTAGACTCCATCAAACGAATGTAGTTGCCATGAGTCAACTCAATCAAATCACCCTCACCATCTGGTACATATGGAAAGCTAATATCTGCATTATCTAAGATTTCAAAGGTTTCTCCTGCAGCACTAAATATTTCTTCTGCCCCTGCTAGTAGCTCTTCTGCTTCTTTGCTTAAAATATGGGCTTTTTTACTCAGCAGTTTTTCAAAAAAGTGAGCATAAAGAGCAAGCTCCTGCTCTTCTGCTATAAAGTCAGCCAATTTTTCTTGTGTTAGTGCCATTAATTCTGGCTCATAAAAAGCATAAGCCTGACTACATTGAGCATAAAGATTCATGGCCTTAGCTTGATATTCTTGATATTTAGCAACAGTTGTATCCTGATCATTTTTCATAGAAGCATAAACATAGAGTTTTTCCAACCGACGCTCCACATCTAGCTCTGTCTGTGTGATCTTCAAAAGAGAGGCCGCGGAATCTAAAAGGTGTCCTTCAAAGTCTGCAGCCTTCTCCAATTCACTCGCTAAATCCTCAAGTGCCTGCTCCCAATCCTGATCTGTCGCAAAAATAGTGGTTAAATCCCAAGTATCCTTTTCCTTCAAATGTGCGCGATTTTCTGACATGTTGTCCTCCTTTAGCCGCATCAAACGGATGATTATTATCATTTTATTTTATCATAAAAAGCTGGTGGATAGAGGATTTGCCTTTGTTTTTCCTTTTGACGCTGATAATAAGTCAAAAAATGTTGATAATACCACCCGATTTGCTCTTGTACTTGCAAAAAACCAGCCTCAAGAGAGGGAGGTCTGACTTGCGGGAAAAAAGCATTAAGGTCTTGGTTTAACAGATTTTGTCCTTTAAGATAACAGGCCTCCTGTTCTTTTAACCAGCGTTTTGAACCATAAAAAAGCTGGCGCTGAATATAAGTTTTAATCCCCTTATCTACCTTTACCTCTAAAAAAGATAACGGCTGTTTTAAAAAAGGTAGGCGTAAAACAGCAAGTGAAAAATCAGATAAGCTCCAAGATTTCTCCAAGTAATGAACCTTTCCACGCAAGTCCTCATGAATAAGATATTTTAATCGAATCTGAGAAAAATCAAGGTCTAACTCCCAGAGATAAAATCCCATATTTTTAGAAAAATAAAGTAGATGACGATGAAGAGACGTCAACTTATCTTTTAACCAAAGTTCTTTCCCTAAAAGCCAACAAACATAGTAACCCGCTTGGTGATAAGCAAGTGTCCGTTCTTTTAATCGTTTCAAGGATAGACGACTGCATTGAACCTCTAGAGCAATACGATGATTAACAAGGACATCTGCAACTTGTGACACTTCTTTAATCGGAGCTTCTAAGGCGGCCTCCTCTCCTTTGGCTAATAAAACCTGATATAGCATTTCTTTTAAAGCAAGGTGTTCTTGACTTTCATTTTCAGAAAAAAAGTGACAGTTTTTAAGAGAAACATGAGCAAAATGCGCACGCATCACCTCGCCTTGTCGCAAGCGAACAGGATTTTGACAAAGTGGACAGAAAAATTCCTGCCTTTTGGCAGGAATCTCTTGTAGTAAGTTGATCATCTGTCCTTTCTGATTTCTTGCTTGTAACATAGACCCCTCCTTACTCACTTTATTCGAAAATTAATCCAAATAAGTCTTTAAAAGAAGTTGCTCTTCATCGTTTAAGGGGCGATAATCTCCTACTTGCAAACTCGGATCTAACCTAAAACCTCCAAAGCTGACCCGTTTCAAAAAAATCACTTTTACACCATAAGCTAAGAACATTTTTTTCACTTGATGAAATTTTCCTTCTGAAATTGTGATAAAGGCTCTGCTTTCTTGAACATTAGCCTCTAAAATCTTCAACTCTGCTGGCTGACAAACCCTACCATCTAAAAATCTCACCCCTTTTGCAAAAAAGCCTACGGCATCATCTGCTAAAAGGCCATTAACTACCAGCTCATAGGTCTTTTTCACATGATGTTTTGGGTGTAGCATTCGATAGCCTAACGGACCATTATTGGTTAGAAGTAATAAACCTTCCGTATCACGATCTAGACGGCCAATCGGATAAAGCCCTTGACGGAAATCTTTTTTATCTATCAAATCAATCACTGTTTGGTGCTTTTTATCTGAGACAGCTGTGACAACACCAGCTGGTTTATTTAGGAGATAATAAACTGCTGGCTCAAGCTCAATAGTTTTTCCAGAAACAGTAATATCTTGTAGATTTGGATCTACAATCTGACTAAGCCGCGTTGCCCTTTTTCCATCAACCTGAATTTGTTTTGCTTTAAACAACCTTTTCACTTGATTCCGTGAACCAAGTCCCGCTTTTTCCAAACATTTATCCAATCTCATACTCTCTATTCTAACACACAAACATAAGCCTTGTCTAAGGGATGAAATGTAATATAATACTAATTAGTAATATAATAAAGGAGTTAACTTATGGGACTTTTACAAGATGGCAGATGGGTGGACAAATGGTATGATACCAAGTCAACAGGTGGCAAGTTTGTCCGTACTGTCACACAATTTCGTAACTGGATTACACCTGATGGACAAGCGGGTCCGACAGGAACAGGTGGTTTTAAGGCTGAGTCGGGTCGCTACCATCTCTACGTTTCTCTGGCTTGTCCTTGGGCTAGCCGAACGCTTATTATGCGAAAATTGAAGGGCTTGGAAGAGCATATCTCGCTTTCTGTCGTTCATCCCCTCATGTTAGAAAATGGCTGGACCTTTGAAGATGGTCCTGGTGTTATCAAGGATACCCTCTTTAACAGCGACTATCTTTATCAAGTTTATTTGAAAGCTGACCCACACTATTCTGGTCGGGTGACCGTTCCTGTCCTTTGGGATAAGAAAACTAATACCATCGTCAGCAATGAATCTGCTGAAATCATGCGGATGTTCAACAGTGCCTTTAATGATATTACGGGCAATCATGACGACTACTATCCAGAACACCTACAAGCTGAGATTGATGCCATGAATGACTTTGTCTATCCAAACATCAACAATGGCGTTTACAAGGCAGGTTTTTCAACTAATCAAAACGTTTACGACAAAGAAGTCAAGAATCTCTTTGCTGCCTTGGATAAATTGGAAGAACATTTAGTAGATAAGGACTATCTAGTTGGCAATCAATTAACCGAGGCTGACCTTCGTCTCTTTACCACCTTGGTGCGATTTGACCCTGTATATTTTGGACATTTCAAGTGCAATATTAAAGCTTTGGTGGACTATCCAAACTTATGGGATTATACCAAGCGGATTTACAATTACGCTAGCATTGCAGAAACGGTGAACTTCGACCATATCAAACAGCACTACTACGGTAGCCATAAGACAATCAACCCAACTGGCATTGTTCCTGTAGGGCCTGATTTAGATTGGACACTTTAGAACCAAAAGGGAGGTGACAGCCTCTCTTTTTAAATGAGACTATCTACCTCAACAAGTATGGTGAAAGAGATGGTCTAGATATTTACACTATCATTGCTTCTATGTTTGTAGTAGGGCAGTTATCTCTAAACTTTAGTAATGATTTTGAGCAGACTGCTCTACCATTTTTTATTTTTATCAGCCTAGCCTATGGGCTAATTTCACTTCAGTATTATCTACGTGGGAAACGTATCGGTTTTACTAATGATATTAAAAATAGTCTATACATGTACGGAGCTTATATCCTTATCTTTCTCCTGTCCTGTATTGCCATGGCTTTGAATGTCTGGACTTACGATGAAAAAAGTTTATTAGTTTTCTACATTCCATTTGTGATTTCTTACTTGTTCAAAGATAAACTCAGCCATGATGTGATGAACTTTCCTCATATCGTTGAACGCTGCCAGTTGATTACGATCATTACCTTTGGTGAGACGGTCATTGCAATTTTGAAAAATTATCCGATTCAGACGCATCTGTTCGACAGCGTTATATTGTTCTTGGCAATGGCTTTCTCCTTTATGTTTTACATTTCGCAAACCTACCTCAATATCAACCACCATCAAAAGACAAATGTAGCTACCTTACTCTACGCTCATATGGTACTTGTTTTAGGCATAAACTTCTTTACAGTTTCTGTGGAAGTCTTACCTAGTGAGCATACTAGTTTAGGATTCCCATTCCTACTCATCGGTTTCCTCCTATACTATCTGGGAATCCTGATGACTAGTCGCTACAATCAGGACCTCTATCGTATTGGAAAGACGGTTTGGTTGCAGTACGCTCTCAATTTGTTCATAACAATTATTCTATTAGTCGTGAGTCAACATCATTTGCTTCTTATAGCTACAATATTGGCTGTAAGTTCTTACTTGATGGTGAGAATTACCCACCGCCACCGACGTTTGTCCAAAAAAGGTTCTAGCCTCTAATCTTAAAGAAAACCGACTGCCAAAATAGTAGTCGGTTTTTAATTCTTATTTTGTCAATTTACTCGCTGCAGCTTCATCAATAATGAGGACAACATCATCATGGTTTTGGAGGACACTTGCTGGGACATCTTCTGTCACGGGACCTTCCACAGTCGCCTTAATAGCGTCAGCTTTTTCCCGGCCATAAGCCATGAGAACAATGGTTTTGGCTGCCATAATGTTGGCGATGCCCATGGAGATTGCCTGTTTTGGCACTTCTTCTGGATTGTCAAAGAAGCGGGCATTGGCTTCAATGGTTGACGGTGTCAAGTCAACTAAGTGAGTTTGACCATCAAACGAAGCACCTGGTTCGTTGAAACCAATATGGCCGTTGCGACCAATCCCCAAAATTTGGAAATCGATTGGATGCTCTGCCAATACGTGATTATAACGTTCTGCCTCAGCTGCAACGTCACTTGCTAAACCGTTAGGTAAATAAGATCTCTTAAATGGTTTGGCAGAAAAGAGTTGTTCTTTCATAAAGTAAGCGTAGGATTGGTCGCTCTCCTCATCCAAACCAACATACTCGTCCAAGTTAACAGATGTCACTTCAGAAAAATCTAAATCACTCTGGCGAATGTTTTTGTAAAATTCGATTGGGCTAGAACCAGTTGCCAAGCCAAGAACCTGCGCTCCAGTTTCCAATTTATTTTTTAATAAGTCAAGGGCAATCTCTGCACCTTCTTGTTGACTCTTTACAACGATCACTTTCATAAAAACCTCCTATTTGGTATAGACCGATAACTTATAGTTTTATTTTATGGTATAGACCAATTTTTGTCAAGTAAAAGATTTGAAAATTAATAATCCCTCATCATATCATTTAAAACTGACGGATAAGGGCGAACATGGTATAATAGATGAGCTAAAATACTTGTTCTAAGGAGACTATTTTGAATACTAAGGATTTTGATTTCCACTTACCAGATGAGCTGATTGCACAAACCCCACTTGAAAAACGTGACAGCTCAAAACTGTTGATTATTGATAAAGAAAAGCAGAGCATGACAGATAGCCATTTTGACCATATTATCGATGAACTCAATGAGGGAGACGCGTTAGTTATGAACAACACGCGCGTTCTTCCTGCTCGCCTTTATGGTGAGAAACCTGATACCCACGGTCATGTGGAACTGCTTCTCTTAAAAAATCTTCATGCAGACCAATGGGAAGTTCTCGCCAAGCCTGCTAAACGCCTAAAAGTTGGCAGTCAAGTGTCTTTCGGTGATGGACGCTTGATGGCAACTATCGTTGAGGAATTAGAACATGGTGGACGTATTGTCGAATTCTCCTACAAGGGTATTTTTCTTGAAGTTCTAGAAAGTTTAGGTGAGATGCCTCTTCCTCCCTACATTCACGAGAAATTAGAAGATCGTGAACGGTACCAAACCGTTTATGCTAAAGAAAATGGCTCTGCGGCTGCCCCAACCGCTGGTCTGCATTTTACTCAAGAGCTTCTTGAAAAAATTGAGGCTAAAGGGGTTAAGTTGGTTTACCTGACCCTTCATGTCGGTCTTGGTACCTTTAGACCAGTCTCTGTTGAGAATCTTGATGAGCATGAGATGCATTCTGAGTTTTACACCTTATCTCAAGAAGCTGCTGATACCCTAAACCAAGTCAAAGAAAAAGGAGGACGTATCATCGCAGTTGGAACGACTTCAATTCGCACGTTGGAAACCATTGGACAAAAGTATCAAGGCAAACTACAAGCTGAATCTGGCTGGACCAATATCTTTATCAAACCAGGTTACCAATTTAAAGTCGTTGATGCTTTTTCAACTAACTTTCATCTTCCAAAGTCAACTCTGGTCATGCTGGTTTCAGCCTTTGCCGGCAGAGAATTTACTCTAGAGGCTTATAAACATGCTGTTGAGGAACACTACCGTTTCTTCAGTTTTGGTGATGCCATGTTTGTAAAATAAAAATGACTCAAAAAGCTCCCTGATGGCTATCAAGGAGCTTTTTTTATTAATCGATAAAGAACGCACGAGGCCCATCATAAGTGACGTTATCACTAAAAGCCATATAAACATTAAATAATGGTGCAAAGAAAATATATAGCACCGCTTGAACTTGTGATAATCCAAAAGCACGCGCATAAGAATAGTAGAGGTAAACGCCATAAACTTGACCTACCAAAGGTACGATCAATAAGAGAGCAAAAATACCTTTTTCTTTTCCAAAAGTAATACATTGTTGGATATAAAAATTGTAAATTGGAACAATTGATTTCCAACCCGCATATCCAGCCTTACTAAAAAGAAGAATATTTGAAATAATCGTCAGAATCCACCAGATAAATGAAAAGATTACTGACACACCCCAAAAACCTAAAAATAATCCATTAACAAATGTCTCTTCCATTTTTATCACCCTTTCTATAATTTTATTATATCAGTATTATTTAAATAATACAATAGAAAAAGTAAAAATAAAGAGATTAACCCCACTGATTCGGTTAATCTCTCCTATTACTGATAGTCTCGTTCACTTTAATTCATATTGACACGGTGCCATTCATTAATCACATAAGCTAGCTGACCCACTTGCAGAAGTCCCTCATTACTAATCTCTGTACTATATTCAGTCGAACCACCTAGTCCAGCTGTATATAGGGCGATTAAATAAGGTACCTCTTCAAGTACAATGGCATCCACATTTAAAGCCTCACCAACATATCCAGGTTTTTGATAAATCGTTAAATCATTCAGATAAGTTTTATAATAAGTTCCTGGGAAAGATTGACCCAAAAAGGATAAGATATCAGAATATTTCTTCTGATGTTGCCATAGGTAATTTAAGACTTGAATATAATAGTCGGTAGTTGTCTTATTTTGCCGGCTAATGGTTTTAATCTCTGCTTTTGACTCTCCATAACGATCGAACATACTGTAGGCTTTATCCATACCACCTAATCTTTCGGCAAGAGCATAAGCTGGTGTATTTTCAGAATAAACCAAAGAATATTCCTGCATGTCTGGGATAGTCATCTGACCATTGAAAGCGGAAACATAAGCATCATGCTCTCCCTCATACTCGTAAGTTGTTCCTGTAATGTCAAATTTTTCATCTAAACTTAGATTACCCTTTTCTACTTCGTCAACGACTAACATATTAAGAGGTAATTTATAAGTACTTCCCGCAGTCATAGCCTGTGTGTCATTCATTGAAAAAGTTTCACCAGTTTTGGTATTTTTATAAGAAAAAGCAATGCTAGAATGTGGAATGCCATGCTCATCCAAATAAGCTTTAATCGTATCTTCCAAACTCAAGTGTGCATAGTCATAGTATAAACCGTAAGATGACATCGTCGCTAAATCAGCTTGCATCACAGAATCTTTTGCTGCTTGACTTTTCTTAGTTTCCTTTACGGTTTCTTCTTCTACACTCGTATCAGTCTTTTTGCCACTAAAAATGGATTTAGTAGTCTCAGAGATTAAATCTTCTGTTACTAGCTGAGACAACCAATTTTCCACTTTCTGTGTGTCTTTCTCTTGTGCATAAACAAGGGAAGATTGGCTAATAGAACCCATGGTCACCACTAGGGTGAGTGTACTCTTACAAATAATTGATAAAACTTTTTTTCTCACAATAATTCTCCCAACCTTCGTATTATAAAAAATTATTTCTAAAATAGCAAGCCCTATTTACTTTTTTATAATATATCATTAGTTTTTTATTAAAAGATAAAGTTTTTGTTAAATATTTTACAAAAAAATAAAAAACAGAGACTCATCTCGATATCGGTAAATCTCTGTTTTTGTGTTCAAACTAATGCTTACTTTATCACTGTTTATTTAGCAGCTTGGTACAACTCCTCAACCTTGTTCCAGTTGATAATCTCAAAGAAAGCCTTGATATAATTTGGACGAACATTGCGGTAATTTAAGTAATAAGCATGTTCCCAAACATCAAGCGCCAAGATTGGTTTTTTCCCATCCATAATAGGTGTATCCTGGTTAGGCGTTGAAAGCACTTCAAGTTGACCTTCTTGATTTACAACAAGCCATGCCCAACCTGATCCAAAACGAGTTGTTGCAGCAGCTGTAAAAGCTTCTTGGAAAGCTTCAAAAGAACCAAAAGTTGCATTAATTTCAGCTGCTAATTCTGCTGAAATCTCTGTTTTTTCTGGAGAAAGTAATTCCCAAAAGAGTGCATGATTGAGATGACCACCACCATTATTAATCACAGCTTGGCGGATATCAGCTGGAATTTGTTCAACATCGGAAAGAAGAGCTACTAAGTCCTCACCAATTTCTGGATGTTTTTCTAGTGCTGCATTGACATTTGCCACATAAGTCGCATGATGCTTATCATGATGAAGTGTCATTGTTTCAGCGTCAATATAAGGTTCTAAAGCATCATATGCATACGGAAGATCTGGTAAAATAATTGCCATGTTGGTACCTCTTTCATTATTTCATCTGACATAATCATAACGCAAAAAAGTGATGAATTCAAACAATCTGCTTAAAGAAGAGACATGATTTTTAATAAAGCAACCTCAAATAGATAACCCTTCTCCAAACGCCCTGTTTTGATATCACGGTCGGTTTCAATCAGAAGCAAGAGACTCTTTTTTAGAAAATCCACAGATAAGGTCCTAGAATCTCTAATAGCAAATCGTACCTGATAAGGATTAACACGGCGCCCTAAATAATCAGACAGCTCTTTTACAATCTGATTTTCTGATTGTCCTTTTTGTAATAACAGCTTTGTTTGCAAAAACAATCGAAATTGTCCTATTAAAATAGACAACAACTTCACCTCATCTTCTCCTTGCAAGACTAAATCCTTAACTAAATCTCTTGCTTGATCTACTTTTTTTGTCAAAACAAAATGAATCAAATCAAAAAGATTATCTTGTAACGTTTTAGGAATAGCTTCTGAAATATCTTGCTGACTAATCTGACCAGAAGATTTGTAAGATGCCAAAAACACCAAGTTCTTTTCCAGCTCACTAAAGTCAAAGTTTGACTTTATCAAAAGGGTATCAAATGCCCCTGTTTCAAACACCAGTCCTTTTTCGTGGGCTAATTTTTGAAAATAAGTTTTTAACTCAGCTTCCTTTAATGCCTCAGCTTCAAAAATCATGGCATCGCGCTTTAATAGTTTGACCAAACGGCGCTTACCATCTAACTTTCCTGGCGCGAAAATCAGCAATCGCGTGGTCTCAACAGGTTGTTCTAAATAAGTTTCAAACTGTTTTGCTTCATTATCACTTAAGTAGGACTTTTTCTGGGTGGTTAAATCCAAAACGTGATCTAAAATAACCACCTTTTGATCTGCAAAAAAAGGTAAACTCTGTAAATCCATATCAATAAGAGAATAATCCGTCTCTGCTAGATCAAAATAAGAATAGGTGAGATCCGAAGGATCATAAGCAATAGCTTGAAGTAAGGCTTGTTTCATCACCGCAAATTGACCAAGATCCTCCCCTGTGACAAGAGTAATCTGTGGAAGATGATCGCGCTTTAGTTTTTTTATTTTTTCAATCGCTAACATAATATCTATTATACCAAATCTAAAAATAAAACAGGAAGCGAAGTGGGGATCCCTAAAAATCTTCATTTCCTGTTTTTATTTTACATCATAACACTATTTATCTTTTAATCAACTGGCGGAGTTGTTCAAAAAATGTCATTCCTATAAGAACAGCTATCGTCGTGAGTAAGCCAATATAAAACATGATGTCCACAAAAGGATAATCTTTGGTTGAAGATTTAGAGCTAAATAGACCTTTTTTGACAAGAGTTGCTTTGACCCCTTTTGGAGGTGTCAACAAGGAAGAACTGCTAGAAGATTTCAGGTGAAGATAGCCATCTGTCACTTCTAACTTAGGTTTACTCTCTCCTTTTTTAATCAGACCATACAGATTATTATTAAGGTCATAAGTTTGACCAGCTAGTTCATACTCTCCTTTTTTGGCTAATAACTGATAAGAAAAATCTGAAAAACCATGCTCCAGTAAGGTATTCGCAAAATAATGACGTGTATAAACCCCTTCTTGATTATTCCAATCTCCAACTCCTAAAACAACACTAATCAACTGGCGATTATTTCGTTTAGCTGTTACGATTGCATTAAAACCAGCATTAGCACTAGAACCTGTTATCAAACCATTGACCCCTGACATCCCAAGACCCTCTGCATCACCTTCAAGTGAGTGGTTATAGGAGGTAAGAATTTCTTCAGATGCCGTCCCTTTTTGGATGGTATAGGTCGTCTGCTCTGTGTAGGTTAACACCTCTGGATAATTCGTTAATATATCATAACTTAAAAGAGCGAGATCTCTAGCTGTCGTGACGCTTTGAGTGGTCTCTCCGTTTAGTGATGCAGCACCTGTTTCGTTGACAAATTTAGTGTGCGACATTCCTAAATCCTTAGCTTTTTGGTTCATACTCTCAACGAAATCAGTACCTGTCAAAGTCTGCAGAGTAGAAGCTAAAGCTATTGCGGCATCATTAGAAGAAGAAATCAAACTTAGCGCTACTAAGTCTTCAACAGTGTAATAATTAGGGCTGTAGCTAAGACTGGTATTGAGATTAATTTTCTTCTCCAATTTCAATTGCCCATTTTCAACAGCCTCCAATACAAGATAAACTGTCATTAATTTTGTTAAGTTAGCTGGATCACGGCTAAGCTCACTATTGTTTTCTTCTAAAATTTGACCAGTCTCCAAATCAACAAGAATATAAGCCTTTGGTAAATCTGTCTTAGATACCTTATAACCCGCATCCTTGGTCATGGTCAAAAGATCCTCTGCCTGAATCCTAACAGGTATGAGTAACCCGCATAGGATTACAATAAAGGCTAATCCTAATTTTTTCATCACATCTCCTCCATCCTAACTTCTTATCTATTCTACCATAATTTTTAACACTCATAGATTTCAGATTAACGACATTCAAGTTCCCTTTCTTTACACCCTTGCTCCCATACTTTATCCAATAATGATGACATCACTATTTCTATTATTAAATAAGACACCATTAGATAACGGTGTCTTATGAATATATTCGTTTAGACACTTCTGCCACAGGCAAACCAATAATAGTATGAATATCACCTGCAACATAGTCTATAAAACGAGGATCTAAATCTTGAAAACCATAAGCACCAGCCTTATCCATGGGAGATCTAGAAGATAGGTAATCTTCGATGACTGGTTGTAAAGCAGGATAGTACTTAACAAAACTTACCTCTGCTATGGTATAAAATACCTCTATGGCATCTCGTGTCCGTAAACAAACCGAAGTCACCACATGATGCTTATGTCCAAAATATGAGTAAAACATCTCTCTTGCTTCTTCTTGATTTTTCGGCTTGTTATAGATGCGATCATTAAAAACCACCATGGTATCAGCTGAAATATACAAGGTTTCCTTATCATCTTTTCCAGCTGACTTGGCTTTAGAAATCTCACAACACGTCCTAGCAGCACGCTCTAAAAAAGGCAAATGCTTCAATTTCTCCATATAAGTAGCTTCAATACCACGTTCATCCACTTCAACAGATGCAATCTCTGGAGATAAAAAAGATAATAATTGCCGTCTTCTTGGCGACTGACTTAATAGCACAAAGTGTTTAGCTGGTATTATTTTTCCTCTTTTTTCATAATCAACTAAATAAGACATCTTTTCCTCTTCTTCCTATACCTTTTATTACTTTCTAATGCTTTATCTTATAGAAAACTCTCCAGTAAAAATTTCACCTGTACTTTCCCTGATGTTAAAAACTGAGTCTTATTATAACATTTTTGTTGAAAAAATACACTCACCTCACCGTTTCAATCGTCCAGCTTTTACGCCCTCTAAACCGTATAGCGCCTTGTTGATCAGTTCGATAAACACGTATTTTTGCTTTCTCAAAACGCTCTAAAGTTTCTTGGTGTGGATGTTTGTAGCGATTGTTTTTTCCTGCAGATATCAGCGCAATCTCTGGTGTGACCTGTGCTAAAAATTCTGGATAGGACGACCCTTTTGATCCATGATGCCCTGCTTTCAAAACATCAATATCAAGGCTGGGATAGGCTTTGATCAAGTCCAATTCTCCATCTTCCAGATCACCTGTAAATAAAAATCGCTTAGATAGCAATTCTCCATATAAGACAATAGAATCATTATTACCGCCATCTCCTACTGAAAAAGGATATAAAACCTGCAAGGAACTTCCCATTATAGATAAGCGATCTCCTGCCTGTACCACGCTAACAGGATAACCTAGTGCCTGTAAACGTCTTGCAAAATCTACTTTCCCTAAAGCCCCTGGACTGACTAAAATCTCTCCAATCGTAAAAGCATCTGCTACCGATTCTAAGTCACCAACATGATCAGTATCGGTGTGGGTCAATACCAATTGATCAATTTTACCTACTCCTCTGCTTTTTAAATAAGGGATTAAGGTTCTATCGGCATTCGTATCCAATACCTTTTTCCGCCATTTTTCCTGAGCCTTAAAATTAACTTTGCCTCCTACATCAATCAAAATTGTTTTTCCTTTTTGATCTCTTATAAAAATACTATCTCCCTGCCCAACATCAACAATAGTAATTTCATTGGTTAGAGGTTGCTTGGTAAAACAAAATAAGCAAAGCAAACAACAAATACTAAGTCTGCGCCAGCTTTTAACAAAATAAAAATCATGCCATAGCGCTAGAAAAAATAACATGCCCGCACCAACTATCAACATTGGAGTGCCTAATATCAGTGGCTTTGGGGAATAGTTAGCGACAAAACGAATCACAACTTCCAACCACTCAAAACAAGGATTCCACCAATCCATAACAAATAAGGGACTTAATAGTAAGACCATACTCAAAAGCGGCAAAATGAGGAAATCAAATACTAAAGCAAAAAGAGCTGTTAAGATAATAGATAAGGGTTGGAAATTTGCAAAGTACCACATTAAAAATGGTAAAATCCCTAAACTAATGGTCATGACTTCTGCTAGTAGCTTTTTAACCCCTTTCAAATGCTCCCAATTCATAATAGTTAAAATAAAGGCATAAGCTAGACTTAAGACCGCTCCAGTGCTGGCCAAGGCATTTGGTAGGATAAGCATTAGTAAAATTAAGGTCAGGGCAAAATTATCTAGTTTTTTATAGCCCATTAGAGACAGGCTAAGTTGTAAAAGACTTCTGATAACAGAGATGGAGTAACCTGTTAAACCTGCATATAAAAAGGAGAGAGGAATCTGTAGCCAAAATGAATGTTCCTGTGTCACCCCGAACCTTAAGATAACATAGCGCACTCTATTCATAAAAAAGCCCACTTGCATTCCTGATAAAGCAAAAAGATGAATAATTCCCAAATTAGAATAAAGATCTTCCATTTCATCAAAACTGACATCTAAATAACCCAAGAGTAAACCTGTCATATAATGTCGCATAGGCGCTGGAAAATGCGTCTCAATAAAAACCAATAATTGTCGTCGCCACTGTGCAATTTGCCATCTTATGTTCCATTTGCTTGTCTTGTGAATAGATTTAATCTTTGAAACCTTAAGCGTTCGATAAATTTTCTGCGACTTCAAATAGGCTCGATAATCAAAGCCAGAAAAATTCCGTCTTCTTTCAGCTTCTTGCGTCTTAGCCTCAACCATCAATAAGACCGTTTGATCCAAACGTTTAAAGTAAGCTTGTTCCTGCTCAGATTGCAATTGATAATAAGCCTGATAAGTCCTTCCTGAATTTTGTCCTCTAAAAGACAAACTATCACCATTAACTTTAATGGTATCAACGAGCATAGTGATTTGTGTGAGCTCTTTAGGAGCTGAGTGGTATGAGAGATCCACTTTCCAATTTAAAAATAAAAAGAAAAGAGCAAAAGGGAGTAACGTTAAAACTAGCCTGACTCCTAACTTAAGTCCACGACTAACAACAATCCAAAGTAAATATACTAAAAAAATAGGGAGTAAGTACCAATTTTGAAGGTAAAAACTCCCGTATAGCCAAATCAACAAAAATGCTATTTCAATGGGCTTTAAAGGAAAGATTTTAATCCACACTGACATTATCCTTTAACTTTTCAAACGTTTTTTCGCCAATACCTGAGATATTTTTCAAATCCTCAATAGACTGAAAACCACCATTTTGTTCACGGTAATCAATAATATCTTGTGCTCGTTTCTCACCGATACCTGAAATACTGGTTAAATCAGTGACTGTAGCCTTATTAAGATTGATTTGTTTTTCACTTGAAGTCTGAGAAGAATCTGATGACATTGAAGAAGCTACAGAAACGTCATCTACACCTTCCTCACCTTCACGCGCAACATAAATAACTTCTTCATCCGTGAGCTTAGCAGCTAAGTTGATCCTTTTTTTATCAGCATCTTGCGTTAAGCCTCCTGCTTTTTCGACTAAATCTGTCACCCGACTACCTTGTTTAAGGTGATAGACCCCCTCCTTTTGAATAGCACCTTTGATATCAACCACAAGCTCATCACTAGCTTCTCTTTCTTCATGACTTGAAACCGAAGAAGTCAATATTGAACTTTCAATGGTTGAACTCATAAGTTGAGTTTGGGACTCAGTGGTAGGAGTCTTTTCTAACAAAAGAAATACAGCAAGTATCATCGCTAGACCCCCTAAAACTAGGCTTACCACCCACACCTTTTTATCCTCAATAAAATCCATAATCCAATCAAACATAAACTTACCTCCATTGATTCTATTCGTAAAGGTAAATAAAAAGTGAGGTCACTTTTGCGTTAGTGATCTCACTTTTTCGGGCTCTATAAGACTGTAGTGGGTAAATCCACTGTAGAGATTATGGAGCCTTTTTGAGTATAGAAAAAAGTCCCATATGACCTATAATGAAAAGCGACGAAACTGACATTAGAAAGACTCACATGGAACAACTAAATCTTATCACAAATTTTCTTAGAATTAAAGACCAAAATATCCTTATCACTGATGAATTTGATAAGGGAACTCACTTAGAACTCCACGGTCACTTGGATTATACAGCCCCTAAATGCTCAAAATGCAAGGGACAAATGGCCAAATACGACTTCCAGAAAGCCTCTAAAATCCCCTACCTAGAAACTGCTGGCTACCCGCTACTTATCCGCCTTAGAAAGCGTCGCTTCAAGTGTAAAGATTGCGGAAAAATGGCTGTCGCTGAAACTCCTCTTGTTAAGAAGAACCACCAAATTTCAGTCGCTGTTAACCAGAAGATCGCCCAATTACTCATCGAAAATCAAGCAATGCAACATATTGCACACAGGCTATCTATCTCAACATCATCAGTTATGAGAAAACTCAATGAATTCAAGTTTGAAACGGATTGGAATACCTTACCTGAGGTGATGAGCTGGGACGAGTATGCCTTCAAAAAGGGGAAAATGAGCTTTATCGCTCAAGATTTCGACTCCCTAAATGTCATCGCCATTCTGGACGGAAGAACTCAAGCAACCATCCGAAACCACTTTCTACGCTATCCTAGAAAGGTTAGAAATCGCGTCAAAGTCATTACCATGGATATGTTTAGTCCCTACTACAAATTGGCTGCCTCCTTCGCTTTCCAATTTCTAAGCTCAGGCTGAAACAGTCTATTCTCAGACTGTTTCACTCCCAAATGAAAAAATTGTACTCGATCGCTTTCATATCGTGCAACACCTTAGTCGTGCTATGAACCGTGTCCGCATCCAAATCATGAATCAACTTGATAGAAAATCGCAGGAATACCGAGCTTTGAAACGCTACTGGAAATTGATACAACAAGATAGCCGTAAACTCAGCGATAAACGATTTTATCGCCCTATGTTTCGGATGCACTTGACTAACAAAGAAATTCTAGAAAAACTCCTATCTTACTCAGATGACCTCCGACAGCACTATGAACTCTACCAACTTCTTTTGTTCCATTTCCAAGAGAAAAATTCAGGTCATTTCTTTGAACTCATTGAACAGGAAATAGCCACTGTTAATCCTATTTTCCAGACAGTATTTAAGACATTTCTAAAGGATAAAGACAAGGTTTTAAATGTACTAGAATTGCCTTATTCCAACGCCAAACTGGAAGCTACCAATAATCTCATCAAAGTCATTAAGAGAAATGCCTTTGGTTTCAGGAACTTTGAAAACTTTAAAAAACGGATTTTGATTGCTTTGAACATAAAGAAAGAGAGAACGAAGTTCGTCCTCTCTAGATGTTAGCTTTTCATCTACCCACTACAGTTGACAAAGAGCCCATTAAAAAACGCATAGAATCAGTATGTCACTTGAACCGTTGATTCTATGCGTTTTATAATGTGGTCTATCTCAATAATTTTTGCTACATTTTGAGCTTTTCCCAAAAACTGTAAAAACTATTGTTACGACCGAAGAATACTATTCTTCTGATTTTTTGTTTCTTCCTTGTGCAGCAACTGTCAAACCAAGTCCAGCAAGTCCGAGACCTAGAAGTGCCAAATCAGTTTGTCGGTCACCTGTAGCTGGTAGGCTTTCTTTGTTTGATGCACTTGTAGTTTGTTCAGACACTTGAGCTGTTGGAGTAGAAAAACTTGGTTTTAATTCTTCTTGCTTAACAATTGGATCTGACTTAGCTACCTCTTGTGTTATTTCCTTACTACCTTGGACAAGAATGCGTGCTTCACCATCTACAACTGTTTCTGATAACAAGTTAGTAGCAATTACCTTGCCGTCAACCAAGACATCTTGATAAACCAAGACTCTCTTACCTGCTTTACCTTCTTGAAGCACATAAGATTGACCTTTTGCATGAGTTGCATCATAGCGAACTTCCTCTACAATCGGAAGGACAGATTCTTCTGTACGTTCTTTCGTAGTAAAGTCTAGGGTTGGTTTTTCTTCAGCAGTAGGTGCTGTATCTGGAACTTCTGTAACTAAACTACCTTGAACAACAATCCGTGCCTCGCCATCTACAACTGTTTCTGATAACAAGTTAGTAGCGGTCACCTTGCCGTCAACCAAGACATCTTGATAAACCAAGACTCTCTTACCTGCCTTACCTTCTTGAAGCACATAAGATTGACCTTTTGCGAGAGTTGCATCATAGCGAACTTCCTCTGCAATCGGAAGGACAGATTCTTCTGTACGTTCTTTCGTAGTAAAGTCTAAGGTTGGTTTTTCTTCAGCAGTAGGTGCTGTATCTGGAACTTCTGTGATGATATAAGGCAAACGAATCACTGTTGCAGTCAAAGGTGCAAGAACAACTGCGCTATCAGTCAATTCGACACCCACTAAATTAGACAATGCTTCTACACCTGCACGTTCACCGTCAACCAGTACTTGACCCTGCAGTAAGTCTTTGTAAATATCTGAAAGAACAAAACTACGTTCCTTACTGTCAGCATTGACAAAGACAGCATAGCGATCACCGTTGCTTGCAATAGTTTGATAGGCAATAACCACATCATTTGTAGCAATACCATTTTGACCTGGAATTGAAATCAAGCTAACCATTTGATCGACTTGGTCTTTTGTACCCAAACGGAAGGCATCTGTAGATTTACGCAAGGCAATCAATCCTTTTGTAAAGGCCTGAGTACGGGTATTCTCTGGATAGAGCGCCTCATCTGTCGCTTTGGTCCAGTCAAATTTGTTGACGGCATCAGATGAATCGTAAGAGTCATGAATGTAGTATGGGTAATCAAATGGTGTACCATCAGCATTTGTCAACAAATGAGCTTTGTTCGGCACTTGATCTTCTGCTACAGGGTACTGATAATCAGGGTGAAGGAACTGTTTGGTCCGTCCATACTCCTGACCAGAATGGATAAACGGTGTCCCTTGAGCAGTCAAGACTAGCAAATTACCCAAGCGTTGACGTTGGTGAATTTCTGTATAGTTTTCAGCAACTGACGGATCCTTCTTGATGGACTGAGCGATAATATCAAAGAGGGTCAAGTTATCATGCGCAGCAATATATTGGATCACATCACCTGGATCATCTGCCAAAAAGTTGCCTGGTTGTGCCTTGATGTTATTGAAGACAGACTCAACACTCTTAGCACCACCTGTGATAAAGGCTGGCTGACCTTCGTTTGGATAACCAGATTTAAGTGTGTTACGAATGTCATCTGAGAATACCGCAACCGTATCTGTTGAGCTCATCCAGTCTTGGTCCGCTGGCTGAACAGGCTGATTAGCATCGCCTGTGAAAGTTCTCCATCCTTCACCAAGCATAATAATGTTTGGATTGAGTTTTTGAGCTTCAGTAAAGGCCAGCTCAATTGCTTCGGCATCATGATCCCCCATCATATCGAAACGGAAACCATCTACCTTAAACTCATCCACAAGATACTTGATGGAATCAACTAAGACACGACGGCTCATGTAGTGAGTAGTTCCCAGACGACCACCACCAAAGCTTGATTTAGCCGTACCATCTGCCTCCATGAAGTGGTAATAGTTTGGCTCTAAATCTTCAAATAAGAAGGTCTTAGAAGTGTGGTTATAGACCACATCCAAAATCACACCCATGCCTTGTTTGTGGATTTCATTGACCAGGTTTTTGAATTCCTCGATGCGTTTCATTGGATCTGTCGGATCTGTAGAATACATACCTGTAAAGGCAAAGTAGCTCTGTGGATCATAACCCCAGTTGTAGTTGCTGTTGCTTGATGCGTACTCGCTCATCCGCTCTGCATTTTTCAATTCATTGACATAATAGTAGCTCATAACTGGGAGCAGCTGAATATGGGTCACACCCAGGTCTTTGAGGTAGCTGAGTCGCTCTGCAAAGGCCGCAAAGGTACCGAACTGAGCTGTCAATTCATCAGAAATAGCAGGGTCTGATGTGAAGTCACGAACATGGGCTTCATAGATAATGGCATCTTCACGCTGATTGAAGCTAGGAATTGTGGCATAGTCCAAACCACTTGGACCAACTTCTGATGGATCCACAATCGCAGCCTTGGCAATCCGATAAGATGGATCTGTATCTGCCAAATCACTATTCCACTCCGCTAAAGATTTAGCATATGGATCTAAAACAAGAACAGCTTGATCCCCACGAGTGATTTCATAATGGTAGTAGTAACCACGATAGTCCGAAATACCAAGACCTGATTGACCATTCAATTCAAGATCCCATTGTCCCTTATCGCCCTTGGTCATGGCCAATTTACCGACCACCTTAGATTGGTCATCCTTATCATAAAGAACAACTGCTACACTGTCTGCACTTGGAGACCAGAGAGTCATATCAACGACACTACCAGCCTGACGCACACGCGCACCAAGCTCCCCATCATACGCATAGAGCTCATCCTTCAATTGCCAGCTCATAGTTGTTGTGAAACTATCATTGCCATATTTGAGGGTATAGCCCGCATTTTCTTGGTTGAAATCCCCGAGGACTCGCACCTTGTTGCTTGTAGCATCCAAGACAAGGTCCGTCACAGCAACTGTCTGACCATTCTTATCTGTTACAGACAATTTTTCTAAAATACTTTCCTTATCCGCACCTTCAAGCGTTGTAAAGGCTGCTTCTAGAGCTGTCAGGCCAACATGAGAAACGCCTGTTACACGAACATTATTGACAAAATAAGGGTTGGTGTAAATAGTCGCATCATCATCCTTGAGGAAGATTTGTGTCTGATTTTTCAAATCTGTAAAGCTATAATCTTTCTGCTGAATCTTCACATCATCTCCTGACTTGCTTTCATCCAATAGCAAGAAGCCAATGGAACTTGGTAAATCTGTCAATTTGACATCAATATAGGCACCGTACTTGCCTTGGTTTTCAAAATCAATACCATTTGGCCAGTCACCCAAGGCAACATCAGTCACGTCTCCCCAGATCCAGAGACCTTTTTGGTCATAATCGCCATCTGTACGGAAGTAATTGATACGGATATAGCCTTCTTTGAGTGGTTGATAGAGGCTGAGTTGATAGTTTTCATCAAACCAAACTTCATTCATCTTGGTGCTAATCCGTTCAATGATCTTATCACCTGTGATGTTCTCACCAGAAGTGTTATTAATCAAAAGACTAATCTTGCTAGCTGTTTCGTCTTTCATCTTGATATCCAGATAATAGCCATAGTCATCCTGTTTAGCGGTACTGAAATTGGTTGCACCTGTTGGCCAAGCCCCAACATCTGACGATGGTTTTTCGACATCATCCCATGTCCATAGACCTAGACTAGATAGATTATCAGATGGTAGAGTTTTAAAGTGAACACGTAAGTAGCCTGCTTCAATTGGCTCTTCAGTCGCTCCTTGCACACTTGCATTGACAATGTCACCTGCTTGAGTCTGAAGGAGCATGGTGCCACCTTGACCGATCGTTGGAAGTTCGACTTGAACAACCCATTTACCGTCTTTCTCGATAGCTTGATACGTTTTTCCTGTGTAGGCATCTGTGACCACTACATCCTTGCCAGATACTTCAAGCGCCATTTCCTTGCTCTCAGTATTGGTTGAGAAGACAAGATAGGCAGCTTGATCTTGGTAACTGCGTTTGCTGATAAGCCATCCTTGGCTATCATTTCCAGCAAGGGTGCTTGTATCACCACGTGAGAGCAATGTTGAATTGGCATTGCGGAAAGCCAACAATTTTTGGTAATGGTCCTCTATGTCACTTGTCTCTACCTTACTCCAATCGAAATCGTACCGATTGTCATAAACTGGCCAGTTGTTTTGTCCCGATTGACCCACTTCTTCACCGTAGTAGATGACCGGCTGACCTTTAGCAGTAATCAAAAGACTAGCAGCCAATTTCAATTTATCCAGATTTCCTTCTTTTTCTGCGCCACCGAGACTGTAAAGGAAACCATCTTCGTCATGACTGCCCAAGAATTGACCCAGAGAAGCTGCACTAGTCAGAACCTTGCTACGTTCTTCCAGCTCTTTTCCAGCTGCTTTCAGTTGACCATTGACTAGATATTTGGCAATATCCTTGAAGCCAAAGTCCAACAAGCTATCCATAGTACCGATACCCAAGTCACCCTTGGTATCTTTATAGTTAGCTCCCCAAGTTTCCCCAATCAAGTGGAAGTCAGGGTCTCTATCCACCAATTCATTTTTGAAATTCTGCCAGGTAGTATCATCAACGTGTTTGACTGTATCGACACGGAAAGCATAGATGGAGTTGCCCTTGGCAGTTGTTGAGCGTTCCAACCAAGATGCCTGCCAAGCAACCAACTGATTGCGAACAGCTGCTTCTTCTGTCTTGAAGTCAGGTAGTCCTGAAAGCGAACCTAACTGGTCATCCCCCTGCTTATCTTCTTCCTTAGTCCGTACCATACCTGCAAAGGTTTCTTCTGTACCATAGCCAGCATGGTTAAGCACTACGTCAACAATAATATTGATGCCTTTTTCGGCTGCGGCATCAATCAATTCATGGAAATCAGCTAAACTTCCCAAATGTGGATTAAGTTTCTCAAAATTGGATGCCCAATAACCATGGTAAGCATAATAATCCCCATCTGTAGCGCTACCAACATTTTGCGGAATATTTTCTACAATCGGAGTCAACCAGATAGAATCCACACCCAATTCTTTCAAGTAATCCAGCTTGGCTGTTACTCCTTTGAAGTCACCACCTTGGTAAAGACCGCGAGGATTGGTCACGTCTCCGTCAACCACCTGATCATTGCTAACGTCACCATTGTAGAAACGGTCGGTCATCATGAAGTAGATGACTTGCTCATCCCAGTCTTTTTCACCTTCTGCCTTAATGCGCTCCGTAATGGTCACATCCAATTTTGTTTCGTAGTAACCATTGTCCTTGTCATAGACCTTTACAGGAAGACTATATGTACCTGGCGCTGTGCTAGACGTCGCTTTAATGGTCACACGATTGAGCTCAGAAGAGATTGGTACAAGGCCTCCACCGATGGCACTTGTATCGACTTCCATTTTAACTATCTCAGCATTTTCAGGGTTAGTGACAGTAACAAATACCAAGCCGCTCTCATTGTAGTTGAATGGTGCTTTGCTACTAGCCTCAACAGTCACATTTTTTGTACCCGGAGTAGCTTTACTTGTATCTAATTCTACTTTCTCTTCGATAAAATATGGATTTGTGTAAACTTTGTCGTCATCGTTTCGAAGGAAAATTTGGCTATGCCGTTTACGATCTGCAAAAGCTAAATCAATCGATTTATTGCCAGCAAGATCTGGATTATTCTGATTGATTAGTAGAAATCCAAGCTTAGAATCTAAACCATTCGAAAGAGGAATGTCAACATAAGCACCGTATTTCCCAATTTGAAAATCAACAGCGCCAGCTGGCCAACCATCACTCGCCTCAGTCGTATCTCCCCAAGTCCATACGCCCCAACCATCATAATTGTTGTCTTCACGTGTGTAATTGATGCGGAGAACATTATCATCCTTGAGTGGCTCATAGCTAGAAACAGTATAATCGCTAGCAACCCAAGCCTCATTTTGTTCCGGAACAAGAAGCTCCACTTTTTGGTCCGATTCTGTTATTTTTTCCCCATCTTTAAGGACCAAATAACCGATTGTGCCTGGTGTCTCAGATTTTTTAATATCAACATAATGGCCGTAGTCATCCACTTGGCTACTCGAGAAATTCACCGTATCAGTTGGCCATTTATTTCCATCAGATGGTGTTTCAACTCCTCCCCAAGTCCACAAACCTTGACTTTCTGGTGCTACTTCGTCTACATTTTCAAAGTGCAGACGAATACTACCTTCTTCAATTGGCGCTTCTGCTGGGGTGGATAATGTAGCTGTTTCTGCTACAGCTCTTTCTGCCACGGGTGTTTCAGTAGTTGCCAGCGGTTCTGCAGATGCATTATCTACTGTTTCAACAACCTCAGTTACTGCTGGAGTCTCAACTGTTTCTGATACTCCAGTTGAATTTGATGTGGACTCAGTCACCGTTTCTTCTGAACTTGGTGTGATATCCAAGGCTGTAGGCGTAGCCTCTGCAACTGGGGCTGGCTCAACTGTTTTGACAGGCTGATCAGAAACATTGGTTATAATAGCTTCCGCAGGAGTAGCCACTTCCTCAGCATAAACTGTTTGACCAGGTCCAGACATTAAAAAGGCTGTCGCAATACCGACGGATGCAACTCCTATCGTAAACTTACGAATTCCAAAAATTTCCTTTTTTTCGAACATAGGAGCTTTCCTATGTAAACGGAAACGACTTTTACTCATACCATTCTCCTTTGGTGTGTATAATATAATAATAGTATATATAAAAGATTTTCTTTTGCAAACGTTTTCTTAAATGTTACCGGTAACAGCTTTCCTAATCAAAAAAGGGATTGTCCTCGTTTTTTATCCAGTCATCCTACCCATCTACACTGGATTTTACAACCCCTCTATTTGTCATGTAGCATCATTCATTTTATGCTCTAGTACTTTCTCTCACTACCAAGCTAGCTTGGCAATACCGCTTTTGTTCCTTTAATTCACAGCCCTCCACCAAAGTCATTAACTGCTTAACAGTGATTCTCCCCATTTTTCGGAACGGTTGCCGCATAGTGGTTAATTGAGGACGAGAAACACGGTCAATAAATATTCCATCAAACCCAATAATCCCATAATCTTCTGAGATTCTCTTTGATGAAAACAATAACCCCCGCTCAATACCAAGCGCTATGCGATCAGAAGCACATATAAAACAAGTATTGGGCGATAACAAGTCCAATTGTCTTATAAAGTCTTCTGCTACCCTAGACCTGTTTTCTAGACGATAAATTTTTGGGGGATATCCCGATTCCTCCATTGCCTCAACATACCCAGCTTCCCTAGATTGTGCAAAGGCATCTGGCAAATCTATACCAACAAATACGACCTGTTCATAGCCTTTCTCAAAGGCAAAGCGACTTGCTTGGTAGGTTGCTTCCTTATTGTGTGTATCTACAAACGGAAGTCCCACCATATTTTCGCCAAATAAGACTACGGGTTTCATCAACCTTCGCAGCCAGCCATAATCTTCTATACGCGCACCTGTGACAATGTAGCCGTCACATTGTTCCGTCACTTGATTCCGATCCGTCACAATCTGCATTGTATAGTTTTTTTCGCTCAGGCCGAGTGAAATTCCTGCTATCAACTCAGCATAATAAGGCTCGACAGTCTCCATTTCTTCTAGGATAATGACTTGAACTGTCAGAGTTCGTTGTTGTGCAAGGGCTTTTGCCACAATATTCGGTTGGTAATCTAACTCTTTCATTGCTAACAAGACCAATTGTTTTAACTCTTCCGTTACTAGTTCTGGATGATTCAGAACCCTGGAAACTGTCATCTTTGAAACATTGGCTCTTTTCGCCACATCTGCCAACGTCGTCATATATCTCCTCTCTTATTTTCTAGCCAAAATATGCAAACGTTTTTTTGGTGTTATTATATATTATTTACTACTAAAAAGTAAAGCCCTTTCATCACATTATTTTACAAGAATTTTCTGAATGATCCGCGAATCTGTTTTTTAATTTATAAAAAGGCCTATTTATTAGACCTTCTTACTTTTTTTAAAAAATGATGTCGATATATCTCTTGAGAACTAACGTTGAGCTTAATCCCAGTCATGTCTTCTTGATATAGATAGAACTCTTTCACTTTCTAATTTTATGGTAACATGCTAAAAAACTACACTTAAATTTTCACTCACCTGGGATTTTGTTGATTTTCGAAGAATTTAATCATCATACAATCCTATCAATAACAACTATACTCCAGCAGGGGAGTAAATATAACTTACCGTTTCCTCACTGGTTGTTGTTGGTTCAAAATATCCACGAACGTTACTTAGATAATAGGAGCCAGCATAGTTTGATTCCATGACTTGAATTTGACCGTCGGTAGCCACATCTGTCACATAGTCAACATGCCCGTAGCCACCATTTTCATCTGTCCATACTGCAATTACGCCAACTTTTGTTATTGTTCCAACTTCATAGCCTAATGAAGCTGCACTGGCTGCCCAATCTCCGGCATTTCCCCAATAGTTCTTAACCCATGGAGCCATTTCTTTTGCTCCCCATATACATTGACCTGCTGGGTAAGTATTGGATGTATATTCAACTGTCACCTCTGAAACCATATTCGTAGCTAATGCTGCTTGTGCTGCAGCTTCGGCAGCTGCTTTCTCCGCCGCAGCCTGCTCTGACTCCCTTTTCTCAGCTGTTACTTTCTGAGCTAAGGCTGAGACTGTCGGAGTATCACTTACGGCTGTATCCTCTGCATGAACAGTCATTACTCCAAGCCATAATAAGCCTCCCGTAAACATTGCAAGTATGCCCACTTTACTTAATTGAGAATGTATTTGAAATTTCAAATCGATTTTTCCTTTCTTTTTTCTATTCCGTCTATACTATTAGAAATTTCTTTCATAGAACTTAAAATAATATGACAAATATGATAGATCGGTTGAAATTTGTTCACAATTCGATTTCTCATGCTATAATTAAGAAAAAGTGAGGAGTAAACCTATGAAAAGCATCGTTTTAATACACGGTACCTGGTGTGATGGCACATTCTGGGGAGACTTTGCTAGTCAGTTAGAAAAAACTGGCTTACAGATCCATACCCCTAGTTTACGCTATCACGATTTACCATATGAAGAAGGGATCAAAAAAGTCGGTGACGTTAGTTTGACAGACTACGCGGATGACTTGGTATCCTTGGTCGAAAGTCTAGAAGAGCCACCGTTACTTCTGGGGCACTCACTTGGATGCCTCTTAGCCCAAATGGTTGCGGAACGGACCCCTGTTGCTGGCATGATTCTCATGGGCCCTGCCCCAACTGCCGATATCTTCGCTCTTTATCCAACCATGCTTGCCAGTTTCTTACCCCATTTTCTTCGCTGGGGATTTTGGAAAAAACCTATTCCACCTTATAAAAAAGCCTTCTTTTCTTACTGCCTCAATGCGCAGGATCCTAGTATAAAAGAAAAGCTCTATCAAAACCTCGTCCCTGACTCAGGCAAGGTTTAAACACAAATGGCCTTTCCATTCCTAGATAAAAGCAGAGCAGGCTACGTGGATTTCAGTAAGATTACAGGACCAGTTCTAGTCATCACGGGAAGCGAGGACAAAATGACTGTTTCTGCCATCGCCAGAAAAACAGCACATAATTACAAAAATTCTGTTCTAGTCTCACTAACAGGGGCTGATCATATGTACCCAACTGGAAAATTTCAAGGTAAAACCCTTTCTGTTATTCGAGCATGGTTGGAAGAACAGGAATTTATCTAATACTCTTCGAACATCTAAAACATCCGTTGTTAAGAGCCTTAATAAATAAAAAGCACCAATGGCGCTTTTCAGACTGTTACTTTAAAATGAGAAAGTGACAGAGTTCTATCTTGGCTCTATAATTTGATGTGTTTTTCAGGATCCCAAACAAAACTTGCCAAATAGCTAAACACTAAGGTGAACACTACCACAACAAGAGCAATCACGGCTGCTGGAATACGAATGAAAAACCATAAAACATTTGGCTTTTTACCATCTTGATAAGCTTGCGCTTCTTGATCAAGGGCATCAAAGGACCTTTGAACACGTCTTGCAACCTCTTCAATCCCTTCATCATTCATACGCTTAATATCTGATATATCAATAGCTTCTCCAAAGTTCATATCAACACGCTCGCGTGCTAAAAGCCCTTTTAAACTTCTTGGACCTACATACACACAAGGTAAAATCTTAACCTTAGCCATCTTAGCAATCACAGCTACCCCACCTTTAACATCTGTAGAGTGTCTGCTACCACTTGGAAACATGACTAAAGAACGGTTCCCTTTTTTCAAGACGTTGATAGGATGTTTAATGGCTTGTTGGCTTGGATTTTCTCGATCAATCGGAAAAGCACCGCACATCCTAATCCACCAACCAAAAACACGATTAGCAAACAATTCCTTTTTAGCCATGAAAATAAACTGTTTAGGTCTCGCCGCATAAGCCATATAAACAGGATCCCACCACGTTCTATGTGGAGCGACTAAAATATAATTTTCTTCTTCATCTAAAATGTTATGCGTATGATGATAGTGAACATTACCGTTAACAATCCACAATAATGATACCACTAAACCACGTAAGTAAGCATAAAACATCTGCTTATCTCCTTCTTCACATTATTTCTCCTATTATACTAAAATTTTTAAAATTTTGATAGAGTTAGTAGACAAGGATAGGTTTTGTGTGTATTATAGTAATAAAAGAAATTTTTTAGGAGCTTAATTTTGTCTCATCAGTCATCAACAAAGAAAAAGGAATTGCCTGCTATCAATGGTATGATTGGACTTGCCAGTTTGATTACCATTCTGTCACTTCTCTATGTTCTAGGGACAAGAAGTATAGACTATGAAAAACTTAATGCCATTTTTCCTTTTATCAAATATGAAAAAAAAGTTAAACCAAAAGAAGAAGTTGTCTTAGAACCCACTGCTCTCGCTACTGGTACAAACCATAATAACGCCGCCTCTAGCTACGCTTATGATACTGCTGAGATCAGAGCTTATATGAGAGGGGAAAAAGAATACACAGGAGAAAAATTGGTCTTTATCACCATAGATGATGGTGCCAACCATAACATCACACCGCGTATTTTAGATATCCTAAAAGATCAGCAAGTCCCTGCAACCTTTTTTGTCATTGGTAGAACTGTTTATGATGAATTTGCAGACGTTTTCCAAAGGCAAATTGCAGAAGGACATGCTATCGGTCTTCATAGTGTTTCACATGACATGGGCCTTCTTTATCCTGGAGGAGTACCAAATGTCACGCAAATCCTATCAGAAGCTCAAGAAGAGCAACAATACTTGAAAAATATCTTGGGAGCTGACTTTAATTCAAAAGTTTGGCGTTACCCAGGTGGAGCAATGTCATGGCAAGGCATAGAAGAAAGCAATGCTGTTCTTGCTCAAAATGGTTTTGAGTGGATTGATTGGAATGCTAGTGTAGGTGATGCTGAAGCAGCCAATATTCGACCAAACAATCTCCAAGAGATGCTAGATTATCACACCTTATCCTATAGTCATTTTCCAGAAAGTGATGTGCGAGTGGTTCTCATGCACGATGCTTATGATAAAGAATTAACAGTTGAAGCTCTTCCTCATATCATCAAATACTACAGGGATCAAGGTTATAAATTCGGAGTACTGTCTTAATGCCAACTAATCTATTACAAAAAAAAGAGCGGGTTGACCAGCTCTTTTCTACTGATGTCAAAATTATTCAAAATAAAGAAGTATTCAGCTATTCTGTCGATAGTGTGCTTCTCTCACGTTTTCCAAAACTACCCAGCAAAGGAAAAATTGTTGATCTTTGTAGTGGTAATGGTGCTGTAGGCTTATTTGCCTCTAGTCAAACCAAGGCCCATATCACTCTCGTTGAGTTGCAAGAACGTTTAGCTGACATGGCTAGACGCTCTATTTCTCTCAACCATCTAGAAGAACAAGTCACTATTATCAATGATGATTTGAAAAACCTTCTTGACCATGTTCCACGTTCTCAGATTGATTTGATTCTCTGTAATCCACCTTATTTCAAAGCTAGCGAGACCTCTATTAAAAATCTTAGTGAACACTACCTACTCGCCCGACATGAAATCACAACTAATCTTGATGAAATCTGTCGTGTTAGTCAACAAGCTTTAAAAACTAATGGGCGTTTAGCTATGGTTCACCGACCTGATCGTTTTCTTGAAATTATTGATACTTTAAAGACTTATAAATTAGCACCGAAACGGATTCAATTTGTTTACCCTAAAGTCGGTAAAGAAGCCAACATGCTCTTAATTGAAGCGATCAAAGATGGCTCATTAGAGGGATTAAAAATCCTCCCCCCATTATTTGTTCACAATGAAGATGGCAGCTACACAAAAGAGATTTCGGAGATTTATTTTGGAAAAAGCTAGTGCTTACATGTATGTTGTGGAGTGTTCTGATCATACTCTTTACACGGGATATACCACTGATCTTGAGCGACGCATAAAAACCCATAACAGTGGAAAAGGGGCAAAATATACGCGCCATCGTCGCCCCGTAAAACTGCTTTACTCAGAAAGATTTCCCGATAAAAGTTCAGCCATGAAAGCTGAAGCTGCTTTTAAAAAAAAATCTAGAAAAGAAAAGTTAGACTATATAGAAAGACAACCTCATGACCACTAAATCAAAATACGGGCTGATTCTCTACGGTATGTTATTAAGCACAGGGATTGCCCTAATTGCCTTTTTATTTTTGATATTAGAAAAGGCAAGTTCTCACTTTTTATGGCATAGTCTGCCGCATCATCTAAAAAGTAGCGGTCTCTACCATTTTCTCTTATTATTTTTAGGTTTCCTCTTACTCTTACTCCTCAAAAAGAAGTGGGGTAACCTTCCTAAAACCAGCCATGATCTCATACATGAGCTAAAAGAAAAACAAACTGTCGACTATCACCACACTTGGAAAAGCCTTTTACTAGCACTTATCATTCTGTCTCTGGGAGCCGGAGTAGGACCTGAAGCACCTTTACTTGGTGCTGTTATTGCCTATTCCATCTGGCAAGCAGATAAGATGCGCTATCTTAGTCAACACCCTGATAACTTTAAGACAGCTAAACTCACTCAAAAGCTTGCCATGCTCTTTCATCCCTACCAATATCTGACAAACTATCAAGAAAGTGCTACACTTCTTAGTGAAAAGCAGCGTAAACTGTTAATTGGGCTATTCAGCTTAAATGGTTTAATCGTGCTTTCTCTCTTAATGAAGGCTACCGATCAACCTTCATTTATCACCAAATTAGGAACTTCTCAGTGGGGACTTTCTGAACTCCTTCTACTTATCCCACTTCTTACTTATGCTTATGGTTTTGGAGCCATTTACCAATTGGTCAGAAGCAAGATGAAAAAACAAATAGAAAAGCTCCAGCTGTCATTAGTGACAAAACTTAGTATCGGAGCAATCAGTATTTTCATCACCGCCTCTTTTGCCCCCTCTCTTTTATTTTCAGGTCAACACTCTATGCACGACTTAGTTGAATTGGGGATGACCACACCTTTTATCAGCTTGATTTTTTTGTCCATTTTAAAACTGATTTTTTTAGATATCTGTGTTTGGACTGGGTGGACAGGAGGTGATATTTTTCCCATTAGCTTTGCTGCTATCATGCACGGATTTGCTATTGCTCAATATTTTCCGAACCATGATGCCCTCTTTATCATCTTAGTTGTTGCTCTTAGTTTAGCTATCTCACTTCTTGAAAAAGAATGGCTAGCTGCAATTTTTATCTCACTCTTTTTCCCAATTAATCTATGGCCAATTAGTATCCTTATCACATTCCTATTTATCCTATCCAAACAATTTACCTCTACTCATCAAAAAGGAGATCCGCATGAAACGTTATAAAATTCTTTGGCATATTTTAACCGTCACAGGTTTCACTACCTTTATCAGTTCTTTCATTCTCTACCTTTTTGTAGCTTCTGGTATTTTACTTTGGGTAGAGCCAGATTTTACAACTTATGGAGATAGTCTATGGTATAGCTTTGTTACTTCTACGACACTCGGCTATGGCGATATGTTGGTTGAAACAACCAAAAGTTAAAAATGGATTTGATATATTGACTAGCAGGGTCTTGACCATTATAAAGACCACCATTAGCTTGAATATGGAGAAGTTTTTTATCGGTTGCAAGCCCTACAACTCCCTTTGGAGTGTATTTAAAGGTTTTTCCAGCCACCGTAATGGTATTAATCCAAGATAAGAGATGACTCGGAATCTGCAGATTCCATAAAGGGTTAGCAATAACAACTTTATCACTAGATAAAAAGGTTTCTGTTGAATGATTAAAGCGATCTAGCTTATCTGCTTGTGAACTCGTCAACTCCCCACCTTTTTTAGCTAAAGACATGGCCTCTAGCAATTCCTTGTCAAGTGATGGAATCGTACCATCATAAACATCAATTTCAATGATCTCATCATCTGGATAAAGCGATTGATAACTATCTTTAAAGACTTCAAATGCTTTTAAGGAATAGGATTGTTCTTTTTCTAAAGGATGACCTTTTACAAATAAGACTTTTGCCATTTTTTCTCCTTTTCATACGAATTAGTGACTATAGTGTATCACTTTCAAACCAGATAGCAAATCATTTGCTCACTAAAAAAGCCGAACATCTGTTCAGCTTTTTTAGGTTTCCATTGAATTATTTATCACCTTTGTTGCGGATAACAAAGCCATTTTTCTTTTCACTTGAGGTACGGTGTGGTTTTTTGTTGTCCTTGTTATAAAAATCTTTACGGTTTTTATTTGATGTACGTTTAAACTCACGGCGCTCACCATTACGATCTGAGCGATTACGACCACCACGATTGCGATCGTTACTACGACGATCTGAACGGCCTCTACCGCCACCTTTACCACCTACATATTTAAATGGTAATGGCTTTTCATTTGCAATTTCAACTTTTGGCATCATTTCAGGATCCTGAACAGTTAAGGTCAAGATATACTGTGCTAACTCTTCTGGTGTAAACTCTTGAGCTAATTTAATGGCATCACCTTTGAACTTATCAAAGTTAGCTCGTACTTTTTCATCAGCAAAATCACGTTCAATCTTTTTAAGAGCAACGCGTTTTGATGCTTTAAAGGCTTCTTCTGCTGTTGCAGGTTTCATCCCTTTCATACGTTTTTTTGTCAGATCTTCAATGATTTTTAGGTAGCCCATCTCATTTGGTGAGACAAAAGTGATGGATAAACCAGATTTTCCTGCACGACCTGTACGTCCAATACGGTGAACATAGCTTTCAGGATCTTGTGGAATATCATAGTTATAAACATGCGTCACACCTGAAATATCTAGCCCACGTGCAGCAACATCTGTTGCTACTAAAATATCAAGATTGTCGTTTTTAAAATCACGAAGAACACGTAGGCGCTTCCCTTGATCAAGATCACCATGAATACCTTCTGCACGATAGCCTCGTAGTTTCAATCCACGTGTTAACTCATCAACACGACGTTTTGTACGTCCAAAAACAATTGATAATTCGGGTTGATCCACATCCATTAAACGTGTCATGGTATCAAACTTTTCATTTTCTTTGATACGGATATAGTATTGATCAACAAGATCCGTTGTCAACTCTTTAGCCGCAATCTTAACATGCTCAGGATTTTTCATGAACTGAACACCGATGCGTTTAATGGCATCTGGCATTGTCGCTGAGAAAAGAAGGGTTTGACGGCTCTCTGGAACACGGCTAATAATACTTTCGATATCCTCTAAAAAGCCCATATTAAGCATTTCATCAGCTTCATCTAAGATTAGGGTTTCAATACCATTTAGTTTCAAAGCCTTACGCTTAATCAAATCAAGCAAACGCCCTGGTGTTCCCACAACGATGTGAGCTCCAGATTTTAAGGCTTTGATTTGTTTTTCAATACTTGATCCACCATAAACGGAACGTACTTTAACCCCTTTTTCACGTCCAAAACGGAAAAGTTCTTCCTGACTCTGAACTGCCAGCTCACGAGTTGGAGCAATGACTAAAGCTTGAATAGCGGGATTCTCAACATCAATTTTATTTAAGGTCGGTAAGCCAAATGCTGCAGTTTTACCTGTTCCTGTCTGTGCTTGACCAATCACATCTTTTCCTTCAAGAGCCAGTGGAATAGTCTGCTCTTGGATTGGTGATGGAGTCTCAAAGCCTGCTTTTTCAATTGCAGCTAAAATAGCATCAGATAAATTAAGTTCTGTAAATTTCAATGTGTTTTTCTTCTTTCTAAAAAGGCAGTGCGAGGCTGCCTTATCAAACCTAAATTTTGTTAAACAACTTACCTAGTATAACACACCAAATAGGATATTGCACGAATTATTCTTCATTACTAGAAGATAACGTTTTCTCTCTTTATCACAAAAATAAAGAAACGACATCATTTTTATTTCAAAACAGCTGCAGCTAGTGCTTTTTGAATCTGAATCACACTATTATCACTCTTGAACTGCAAGATTTCTGCTGGTTCTGCAGCTGAGGAAATCCAAATCTTTAATTCTGCATCCAAATCAAAATGCCCTGAGGTTTCAACTGTAAAACGTGAAATCGATCCATAGGGAATTGATTTATAAGAGACTTTCTTTCCTGTCATTCCTTGTTTATCCACTAAAATTAAGCGATATTCTGTAAACACAATTAAGTCACGGACTAAAGCAAAAGCCATCTCAACCTGCTCATTTTCTAGCAGCACGTCAGCCAAATCTCTTTCTACTTTGTCATTATCTTTTTGAGAAGCATTTCCCATTAAACCTGAAAATAAACCCATAACAGTTCTCCTTTACTCATTTAATACTATTGTACTTAAAATCTTCCCATAAAAAAAGCAAAAACCTTTAGGAAAGGCTTGCTTTTCAGATAATAACAGAAATTTTTTTAACTCTAAAAATAAGGCTAAAGTCCATCAAAGTAACTTCACAACGCTTTTAACCTGATTTTCAAAACTGAATCATTGGAAACTGACTCTCATCAGTTCCCATTTCCAACTAGAAAAGGTACACTGGACCTCGACGCGACAGGCATCAACACATTACTGGACGATCTTGCAAGGGAAAGATGACGACATCACATCAGCTTTGTTGATTACTGATTTCTGTACAGAGACGCAGTAGGTCTCGGCCAATCATCCTTCACTTCGTTTGGATTCTTGGGAGACCCTTGCGGAGGTAGTGCGACGAAATCGAGTTTGCAAAGCAAACTACCGATTTCTGCACTACTCTCACATCTTCTCTTCCAATTCCACGTCTGGATATTTGTCCGCAAACCAGCGGAGGGCAAAGTCGTTTTCAAAGAGGAAAACGGGTTGGTCAAAGCGGTCTTTAGCTAAGATATTACGGCTAGAGGACATACGCTCATCTAGGTCTTCTGGTTTAATCCAACGAACCGTCTTTTTACCCATAGGTGTCATGACCACTTCAGCATTGTACTCCCCTTCCATGCGGTGTTTAAAGACTTCAAACTGAAGTTGCCCAACAGCGCCTAGCATATACTCACCTGTTTGATAGTTTTTGTAAAGCTGAATGGCTCCTTCTTGTACCAGTTGTTCGATTCCTTTGTGGAAGGATTTTTGTTTCATAACATTTTTAGCAGAAACTTTCATGAAAATTTCTGGGGTAAAGGTTGGCAGAGGTTCGAACTCAAACTTATTTTTTCCAACCGTCATAGTATCACCGACCTGATAAGTCCCAGTATCATAAACCCCAATAATATCTCCTGCCACAGCATTTTCAACATTCTCACGAGATTCAGCCATAAACTGGGTGACATTAGATAGTTTAGCAGATTTTCCTGTACGTGGTAAATTAACCGACATGCCACGTTCAAACTCACCTGAAACCACGCGCACAAAGGCAATACGGTCGCGGTGACGAGGATCCATATTAGCTTGAATTTTAAAGACAAATCCTGAAAAATCCTTATTAAGTGGATCAATCATTTCACCTTCAGTGGTTTTATGACCGTGTGGCTCTGGTGCAAATTCTAAGAAAGTATCAAGGAAGGTTTGAACACCAAAGTTTGTCAGGGCAGATCCAAAGAAAACAGGTGTTAAATCCCCTTCAAGGATGGCCTCTTTGGAAAATTCATTTCCAGCCTCTTCTAATAACTCAACATCCTCTAATACTTGCTCATAAAACGGGTTATTACTAAAGAGATTAGCCCCTTCCTCAAAACTGGCAAAACGTTCATCACCTTTGTAAAGCTCTAAACGCTGATTATGTAAATCATAAAGCCCTTCAAAAGCTTTTCCCATACCGATTGGCCAGTTCATTGGGTAAGAAGCGATACCTAGGACTTCCTCTAACTCCTCTAATAAATCCAAAGGCTCACGCCCATCACGGTCCAACTTATTGATAAAAGTAAAGACTGGAATATTGCGATGCTTGACAACTTCAAACAGTTTTTTCGTCTGTGCCTCAATCCCCTTGGCTGAGTCAATTACCATCACCGCAGCATCCACGGCCATCAAGGTACGGTAGGTATCTTCTGAGAAATCCTCGTGTCCTGGTGTATCTAGGATATTGACACGCTTACCTGCATAATCAAACTGCATGACAGATGAGGTTACCGAGATACCACGTTGCTTCTCGATATCCATCCAGTCAGACTTGGCAAAGTTCCCAGTTTTTTTCCCTTTAACCGTACCAGCCTCACGAATCTCACCACCAAAGTAAAGCAATTGTTCTGTAATAGTCGTTTTACCAGCATCTGGGTGAGAGATGATGGCAAAGGTACGACGTTTCTTAATTTCTTCTTGAATCGACATGTTTCTTCCTTTTATTTTTTTGTAATCATCAATGCTAAACATTCTCTAGACAGACAAAAAGAGCTGCCTGTGCAACTCTTTTATTATAACCAAAAAACCGCTAGGCTTCAAGCTCTTCTTTTGCTTTTAAAAAGATGGTAAAGCCAGTCACAAGAGCCTGAAGTAGTACTATAGCCCCAATAACCACCGCCGTTACCAATACAACATTTAATGGTAGGTAGTGACTATTAATCAAAGGTGTTTTCAGCATAAAGCCATAGTTTCCACCTGTTACTAAACAAGCCAGTAAGATGAGGGCATTCATCAGCAAGGACCATCTGATCACCTGAGAAAGTGTCAGATGGCTCTCTACTTTTTCCAGTAGCAAATAGTTACTACAATTTATAGCCAATGCTAGATGGCCCATCACATAACTCAAACTCGTGATATGGGGAAAAGGGTAAGGATCAAAGATAGGATGAAGTAAAGCGACGCTAGCCCCAAATAAACCTAGATAAGCAAAGTAGGTTTTCATCGAACTTTGTTTTGAAAAAAGCATAACCAATATTGCAAGGCGGCAATGATAAAAAGGTAAACTTTCAGACAAAGGCATATCCATCAGCAAATACCACATATATAGACTGATAACCTGAACCAGCTGCAGTAACCACAAACAGCTACGAAAAACCCTACTCTGATAGCAGTAAAAAGAGGTAAGCAAGCCTAAAGCGAGTATCATCAGTAGTCCTACTTGATGCAAAAAGGTCAGTTGCGGAGGAAAAGAAGGCTGTGGTGTAAACAGTTTCTCTAGCATCTAATCTAACCCTCTTCTAAAATCTCCACAAGCTTAGATAATTTCATCGAGTTAGAGCCTTTGAGTAGCAATTGGTCATCTTTCTCTAGACTTTCTTTAACCTGTTTCACCAAGTCTTCAAATTGGTCTTCATCTTCTGTTTTCTTAAAGAAATAGACTTTACCAAGTGGGAACATCTGACTAGCTAGCTGAGCCAAACCTTCAATATCTTGACCATAAAAAATAACGGTATCTAGAACATCAGGCGACAGGCTCAAAATCATCTGATTATGAAGGTCAACCGACTGCTCCCCGAGTTCTTTCATATCTGCTAAAACAGCGATTTTCTTGCCACCTTCATTAGCTGGGATGCTAGAGAAGGTTTCTAAAATCAAGCGCATAGCCGTTGGATTGGCATTATAAACATCACTGAGAATATCAGCACCGTTAGCTGCTTTTTTCCACTCGGTACGATTTCGTGTCAGATTAAGATTAGCCAAAGCAGACTTGATAGCCTCATCAGCCACTCCCAAGGTCTGACCAACATAGCTTGCTACCATGGCATTGGTGGCATTGTACTTGCCCGTTACAGGTAGGAAAATGTCGCCGTCCATAAAGTTTACGGTGAAGGTCAGGCTATCTTTTGACTCGACCAAACTGGTCACCTGCAAATCAGCCTGCTCACCGAAGCGAATAAGTTCTACATGGCTCGGCAAGAGCTTATCCGCAATCGGATCTGCTGGGATCAGAAGCTTACTACCTGGTTCCATTCCATCTGCAATCTGCAACTTTCCTTTGGCAATCTCTTCTCGTGAACCGAAAAATTCCAGATGGGCTTCTCCAAAAAGGGTAATAACTGATAGACTTGGTTTCGCAATCTCTGATAAGAGATGAATGTCACCTAAGTGGTCTTGTCCCATCTCTAAAACCAGTTTCTCAGTCTCGTCTGGCATATGAAGGACAGTGTAAGGGAGACCAATTTCATTGTTGTAGTTTCCTTGTGTTTTGTAGGTCTTGTAAGTGGTTACTAAGATATCATGAATCATGTCTTTGGTCGTTGTTTTACCATTTGATCCTGTCACTGCAATGACTTCTACAGCAGTTTTTTCTAGATAATAGGACGCTAATCTTTGTAGCGCAGCCAAGCAATCATCTACTAGAATGTGAGGAACATCAAGGCTGACCTCAGACAGGGTTACTGCGCAGCCATTTTCAAAAGCCACAGGAATAAAGTCATGACCATCACGCGCACCTTTTAAAGGGATAAAGAGGTCATTTTCTTCAATCAAACGGCTATCAAACTCAACTTTGTTGAGCTCTTGATTGGGATAAAGATTAACATCATTTTTAGCACCCAAAACTTGGGCTACTTCATACACACTTAATTTCATTTTTTCTCCAAATATATCATAAAAAAGAGCTTTCGCTCTTTTATTATATCATGTTTTAGATCAAATGGCTTTCACGTTTTGTAAACATCTCTTTAGCTAAAATAACTAGCTCCTCAATCAAATCTGGGTAGGCTAAGCCCATATTTTCCCATAAAAGAGGATACATCGACCACTGAGTAAATCCAGGCATGGTATTAAGCTCATTAAGGTAGATAGAGCCATCTTCTGTCATGAAAAAATCACAACGTGATAAGCCACAACCTCCAATAGCACGAAAAGCACGGCTAGCATAGTCACGCATCTGAGACATGACCTGATCATCAATTTCAGCTGGAATGGCCATCGTAATTTTATTGTCAATATACTTGGCTTGGTAGTCGTAAAAGGCCACATCCTTAACCACCTCTCCAGCCTCTGTTGTCTTGACATGGGTATTTCCAAGAAGACCAACTTCAATTTCCCGAGCAGTGACACCTTGTTCGATAAGGATACGACTATCGTATTTTAGAGCTAGGTCAATAGCAGAGCGAAGACTAGGCTCATCATCAGCCTTACTGATACCGACTGAGGACCCCATATTAGCTGGCTTGACAAATATTGGGAAAGATAATTTGTCTAAAGTCTCAGCGATAGCTTTCTCCAAATCCTCTCCTTCAATATAAACGGTATAGGCAACTTGCGGCACTCCTGCTGATTCCAGAACACGCTTAGTCGTAATTTTATCCATAGCCACACTTGAAGAAAGAATATTAGTCCCAACATAAGGTAAACCTAACACCTCTAAAAAGCCTTGGATAGAGCCATCTTCTCCCATAGGACCATGAAGGACAGGAAAAACAACCGCTCCTTCCTCATAAATATCCGAAGGTTTGATCTTTTGTTCTGCTACGATTGTATCGTTGGTCATGAGCTTTTCATCTTCTGCTGGAGTTGCTGTAAACTCTTGAGTTTTGATGAATTCTCCTTTTTTTGTGATGAAATAAGTCTTAACTGAAAATTTATCATAATTGACTGCACGCATCACACTTTCAGCAGATAAAACTGAAACCTCACGCTCTGCTGAACGCCCTCCATATAATAACACTAACGTTTCTTTAGACATAATATTTCCTTTTCTCTTGGTTATTTAGTAGTGTTTGATAACATCTACTTCCTTATAATTCTGTTCGATTTTCAATTGCTCGAAGTAAGGTCACCTCATCAGCATATTCAATATCACTTCCAACAGCTAAACCACGCGCTAAACGTGTCACTTTAATGCCAGCTGGTTTGAGGACACGAGAAATATACATAGATGTTGCCTCACCATCTGCCGTCGCATTTGTAGCGATGATAACCTCACTAACTTGACTATCCATCAATCGAGTAATTAAGCTTTTTAAGTTGATATCATCTGGACTAATGCCATTCATTGGAGAAATTAGGCCATGTAAAACATGATAAAGTCCATGATACTCTTGGATTTTCTCCATAGCTGAAACGTCCTTACTCTCTTCTACAACTAAGATAGTCGAGCGATCACGTGTTCCATCTGTACAAATACTGCAAGGATCATCGTCTGTTAGATTACCACAAGTCGAGCAATAGGTCAATTCCCGCTTAGCAGCTAATAAATTTTTAGCAAAGGTATTAACCTCTTCATCAGACATGGCAATGGTATAAAAAGCAAGGCGTGTTGCCGTTTTTATTCCGATACCAGGTAACTTTGTAAAACTATCAATAAGTTTTGCAATGGGTGTTGGATATAACACAAGAACTCCTTTCTAATTCATGGGATACATTGAGTGATAGAGGTTGATGATGTCACGAATAACATATTCACTAACATCTCCTCTTAATTCTGTTTCATGAGGCAGAACAACTGCCACGGCAATTTTAGGTTGATCACTTGGCGCATAAGCTACTGCGTTTAAGTTAGAAGTGTAGATCGAGTTACCATCAGCCGTTTTGACATAGGCTTCAGCTGTCCCTGTTTTAGCTGAAATCGAAACAGCTGCACCATTTCCAATCTTTGTTCCTGTTGTATAGCTGCCACTACCATTGGCAACTTGATAAAATCCTTGTTGGATCAAGCTCATTTCCTCTGAGGAAATATTGACTGTCCCTAATTTCTGACCTTCTACTGTTTGGCTCAAATCACCAATGCCATCTTCTTTATTTGGTGTATAAATTCCATCTACAATATGCGGTGCAATTCGTGTTCCACCATTAGCTATGGTGGCAACATACTGAGCTAATTGGAGTGTGGTATAGTTATCATATTGCCCAAAACTCTCTGTCAAAACATTACCTGCCACAAACTCTGTTGGCAAAATCCCCACAGACTCACCTGGAAGATCGATACCTGTTTTGACCCCCAAACCAAACTGTGCATAAGTAGCACGTAATTTTTCCATAGCCTCTTTATATTGATCTGTTGCTAGAGATAAACCTGTATGGTATTCCATTCCCATTAAACGTAAGGCAATCTGAACCATATAAGTATTGGAAGAATATTCTAGTGCTTGTGTTGCCGTGATAGGAAGGGACCCTGAAGTAAACCAGGAATTAATCGTATTTGAATCACCTGAAAAGACAATCGGTTGGTCATAAAGTGTCTCATTCCCTGATAGTACACCGTTTTCCCATCCTGCAGCAAGCGTGGCACCTTTAACAACTGACCCTGGGGTAAAAACTTGGGTAATATTTCCCAAAGAGTTTTTCGATAACTCACCTGTTTCAAGATCATGGCTAATCCCGCCAAGAGCTAAGACTGCTCCAGTATTAGGATCTAACGCTGTGGCATATATACCTTCTGAGTAGACTGTTCCGCCATTTTCTAATTCTTGTTTAAAATATTTTTCAAGAATCTCTTCTACACCTTCTTGAAATTTAAGATCAATGGTTAATTTCAAATTCTGCCCCTTGGTGCCTTTTGAAACTTCCTTCGTTTCCTTAACAGATCCATCTTTATCTAAGGTAATTTCTTGAAGCGTCGGATTTCCTTGAAGAACGTCTTCATACTGCTTTTCTAAATAAGACGTTCCTACACGATCATTTAACGAATAACCTTTTTTTAAGTAAGTATCAACTTCTTCTGCAGGAAGCCCTGTTTTTTCACTAGAAACAGTTCCAATAACTGAGCTGAGAGAGTTACTGGCTGTTTTTCTAGTCCAATCTGTTCTGACAGAAATACCTGATAATTCTTTGCTTTTAGCTGTGATAACCGCAATCTGCTGATCATTTAGCTCGCCAGTTGTCAGACTAACCGTGTTAAAGGCTTGCGCAGCATTCATTTGGCTAAAAATAGCAATAATTTTTAGCTCATCCTCAGAATAATTGATGTCATCCTTAGAAACCGCATCAACTGCATTTTTATAAACCGTTGCTTCCGACAGGGTGTTCCCGAAATTGTCATATTTTTTATCATCAGGTAAGGACTCTACGACCTTACGATAAGTTGAGGTATCTGCCAAGTAATAATCTTTTTTTTCTCGTGTCGTCACCTCAGTCTCTGTCAAGGTTATCAACTTTGACAGAGCTGTGGCGATTTCTTTAATCTCCTGTGCTGTAATGGTATTGCTTCGCGTAAAGGCCACCACTTCTTTGGCTTCATTTACAACCAGTAAACTCCCTGTAGCATCATAAATTTCACCCCTTGGCGTCGCATTTCTAACCTTATAAACTGTGGAAGTTGTTAGTTTTTCTGTATAGAACTCTTGATTAACAACTTGCATATAGGCTAGCCGAAAAAGCAAAATAACAAACAAAAGGACAATAATCATAAAAAGAAGGTGGAGCCTCTGAGCCACCTTATTCGTCTTAAATTGCCGCCCAAAATTTGGACGCTTAAACCCTGCCATACTTTCCCTCACTTTACAAAACTTGCTGAATTCTATTTTAGCATATTTTAAACCATTTGTTCTTAAAATAAGAGACAGATAAAAAGAAAAATATCCCTAGACAAGCTAAGGATATTCTTATTAGGATTATTTTCCTAGATAGTATTCTGCAGTAACGTTTAATTTTTCGTCAAATTCAAATACAAGCGGTGGGAAGTTAGGGATTTCAACATCCATAATTTCATCATCAGACAATTGTTTGATGTGTTTTACAAGGGCACGGATTGAGTTACCATGTGCACCAACGAAAACATTTTTACCATCTTTAAGAGCTGGAGCAATTTTATCTTCCCAGAATGGAAGGGCACGCTCAAGCGTTACTTTCAAGTTTTCTGCATCTGGAATAACAGAGTCATCAAGGTGTGCATAACGACGGTCAGTGTGTGCTGAGTGTGCATCATCTTTAGCCATAAGTGGTGGCAAAGTATCGTATGAACGACGCCAGATGTGAACTTGCTCATCACCAAATTCAGCAGCTGCTTCAGCTTTATCTTTACCAGTCAAACCACCGTAGTGACGTTCGTTTAAGCGCCATGATTTTTCAACTGGTACCCAAAGTTGATCAGAATACTCAAGAGCAAGATTAGTTGTTTTGATAGCACGTTTCAATACAGATGTGAAAGCAAGGTCAAACTCGATTCCAGCTTCTTTAATCAAAGCACCAGCATCTTTAGCTTGTTGTGTTCCTTTTTCTGAAAGATCAACATCAGCCCAACCAGTGAAAAGGTTAGCTTTGTTCCATTCTGACTCACCGTGGCGAGCGAAAACCAATTTTACCATTAGTTGTGTCTCCTTTTTATTTAGGCTTTACGCCATTTACTCTTTCCATTTTACAAAAAAAATAAGAAAAAATCTAGTCAAATCCTTAATTTTCTTGAAAAGCCTCAGTGCCCACTTGTCACTTTTAAACCAATGATACCAATTACTAATAAAGCTAAAAATAGATAAGAGAGAGGTGATAGGCGGTCTCCCAAAAAGACAAGGCCAACTATAACCGTCCCAATAGCGCCAATCCCCGTCCAGATAGGATAGGCTAAAACCATAAGTAAATCTCGTAAAGCTTTTGAGAGCAGATAAAAGCTCAAAATCATACCAAGTAAAGTTATCAAACTGTAACCAATTTTTGTAAAACTATCACTCAATTTCATAGTTGTTGCCCAAACGACTTCCAATAAACCTGCCAAGGTCAAATAAAACTACGTCATCTTTTTCCTCCTAAACTATGAAAGGATAACCAGACTACTTCTTTATCTCGTTAGAGATATCCCTACAAAATAGCCTCGTTATCCTAGTCCACCTTCCGGGGAAGATGGGGAATGTATTCTCAATAAGAATGTTTATTTTAACTCAGACAGATTGTCAAGCTTCTTCACAAACAAAAAACTCAAATAACATATAAGATTGAATTTACATGATAAGCGTGTTAAAATAGAGAAAATTTATCCTTTTGGAGGTTTCTATGGTTTCAACGCAAACAACTATTGCAGGTTTTACTTTTACCAATTGCTTGATGAATGCTGCTGGGGTCTACTGCATGACCAAAGAAGAGCTTGAGGCAGTTGAACAGTCAGCTGCTGGATCTTTCGTCACCAAGACAGGTACTTTGGCTGCTCGTCAAGGTAATCCTGAACCCCGCTATGTTGACACAGAGCTAGGTTCTATCAACTCGATGGGATTACCTAACCTTGGAGTTGACTATTATCTAGATTATGTTACTGAATTACAATACAAAGAAAATACCAAACCTCACTTCCTTTCTCTAGTAGGAATGTCACCAGATGAAACACACACTATCTTAAAAAAAGTCATGGATAGTGACTATAATGGTTTAGTAGAGCTTAATCTATCTTGCCCCAATGTTCCTGGAAAACCACAGATTGCCTATGACTTTGAAACAACCAATCAGATTTTAAGCGAAGTCTTTCGTTATTACACTAAACCACTAGGTATTAAGCTACCTCCATATTTTGATATTGTTCATTTTGATCAGGCTGCTGAGATTTTTAACCAATACCCACTAGCTTTTGTCAACTGTGTCAATTCCGTCGGAAATGGTCTAGTTATCCAAGATGAGACAGTGGTTATTAAGCCTAAAAATGGTTTTGGCGGTATCGGTGGCGATTATATTAAACCTACAGCTCTAGCTAATGTCCATGCCTTTTACCAACGCCTTAAGCCAGAAATCAAAATTATTGGAACAGGGGGTGTCAAAACAGGACGTGATGCTTTTGAACATATCCTTTGTGGTGCAAGCATGGTTCAAATCGGAACTGCCCTCCATCAAGAAGGACCTGAAATTTTTGAGCGCATTACTAATGAATTAAAAGACATCATGACAGAAAAAGGCTATCAAAGCTTAGATGACTTCCGTGGAAAATTAAACTATATCAACTAAAAAGAGGAGATGGCTTAACTAGCTATCTTCTCTTTTTCTATTTCTACGATTACTTTCTTAGCAAGGGTCTAACTCCGACTATTTTTTAAGCTCACCATCATTTACTGGATCACCTTCTTGCTCTGGTAGAAAAGGATTTTTTTTGGTTTTAAAATACAAAAATACAAAAAGGGGAAGTTTAACCAAGAGGGTGAAGACAATCAGGGTAAGTGCAATTTTTTGGACAAGTGTCATTAGGATTCTCTTTCATGCATGTTTTTCCTTTATTATAGCTTTTTTCAAACTTTTGGTCAAAAGCTAGGAGGCGAAGACCATTTAAAATAACTAAAATTGTAGAACCTTCATGACCAACCACTCCTAGTGGAAGATTAATGACCTGAACAACATTGGCAGCAATTAAACTAATGATAATGACTAAAGCAAAAATAATATTTTCTAATACAATATGCTTCATCTTCTGAGATAAAGAAATCGCAAATGGAATACGAGTAAGATCCTCTAATAAGACTACATCAGCACTTTCAATAGCGATGTCAGTTCCTGATCCGACTGCAAAACTAACATCTGCTGCGACAAGGGCTGGCGCATCATTGATACCATCTCCCACCATAGCAACAGAGCCATATTTTTTTTGCAACTCTTTAATACGATCCGATTTATCCTGTGGCATACAGTTTGCCACAACATCATCAAGACACAATTCTGTTGCAATATGGCGGGCTGTCTTTTCCTGATCTCCTGTTAGCATAATGGTTTTAATTCCCATATTTTGCAGAGCTTTTACCGCTACTAGACTATCTGGTTTTAATTGATCTTCCAGCGCCATAATTCCCATTAACTCTTGATTCGCTGATACATAGACCAAGGTTTTTCCTTCATTTTCCCAAGTATCAATTAAAGCTTTTTCTCGATCACTTATTTTTTTTATCTCTGCATCTAAAACAAAGCCTTTTTTTCCAATTTTCCAACGCTTTTGAGCAAATGTTGCTACTAAACCTTGACCTGTTAAATCCTCCAGATTCTCTAGTGTTAAGCTAGGACTTGTTTTGGTAAATTCTACTAAAGCTGTTGCGATTGGATGGGTTGAGGTTTTTTCGGCTGCGGCTACAATTTGTCGAACCAAGCTCTCTTCTTGTGTAAAATAAGCATCAACAACTTCTGGGTGTCCTTGTGTTAAGGTACCTGTCTTGTCCATCACAATAGCTTTGACATCACCCAACTTATCCATAATGTCGCCACCTTTAACAATCATTCCCTTTTTAGCTGCTCGAGAAATTGCGGACAGAGTGGCTGGAGTTGAACTTGCAATTAAAGCACAAGGTGAAGCCACCGTTAGAAGAATCATCCCTCTATAAAAAGCATCTTTCCAATCCCAACCCAGTATTAAAGCTGTAAAGAGGATGAAGCTCGGCACTAAAATAAGAACAGCTTTAACATAATGATCCTCGAGATTTTCAATAAAAGTAGCTGTCTTACTTTTTGACTTCTGTGCTGTCTCTACCATACTGATAATCTTATCAAAAAGGGTATCTCCATTTTCAACCGTAACAGCCATTTCAATACTAGAGCCTTGATTTAAAGTTCCTCCAATAAGAAAATCTCCTTCTTCTTTTCTTGCAGGAATTGGCTCACCTGTCACCATAGCCTCATCAAAATAAGATAAGCCAGATAAAAGCACCCCATCAATTGGAACAGCTTCACCTTTTCTAACCTGAATGTGATCACCCACCTTAAGGTCTGCTGTTAATACTTCTTTAATATCTCCATTGTCATCCATTAACCGTGCTGTATCAGGAGTGAGATTCATCAAACTAGAAATAGCGTTTTTACTTTTTTCCATTGCTAATTCTTCTAGTGTTGAAGATAAGGAGAAAATAAAAATCAGTAAAGAGCCTTCCATCCAGTAACCAATTAGACCTGCCCCAACTGCAGCTAAAATCATCAAAACATCTACCGATAAGTGTCTGTCATAAACCAACTCCTCTATCCCTTCTTTAGCCGAAGCATAACCTCCAACTAAAAATGCTAGAACAAAACAGACTGTCGCAAATTCTGCCCCGATAAAAGCTTGAGAACTAAATCCCATTACAATGAGAAGTAAACAACTAAGGGTTTGTAATACTCCTGAATATTTTTTTACTTTATCAAACATTACCAACACCTCTTTATTTAGAATCATTATTATTTATACTTTAATTATAATCATTCTAAATAAATAAGTCAAGATTATTTAGAATAATTCTAAATAAAATAAAAAAACCAAGACTACTTCTCGGTTTTTTCTTTGGCAAGGCAGTCTGGACAAATCCCGTAAGTCGTTAGCTGGGCTTTTGTAATAGCATAACCTGTTTGCTCTGCTGCTTCTTGTTTTATGAGAGGGATATCAACATCCATGAAATCTGTGATATTACCACAACGCTCACAAACAACATGAAGATGCTGGTGTCCCATAAAATCAAAATAAGTCGTATTATCATTACTTAACTTAATTTCAGTGACAAAGCCCTCTTCAATAAGAACTTTAAGATTATTATATACCGTTGCTAAACTCATACTTGGGTGCTCTGGCAATAAATCTTTATAAATTTGCTCAGCACTTGGATGATGATGAGCAGCAATAAGATAAGTAATAATAGCTTTTCGTGTCTCTGTAATACGAATACGCTTTTCTTTCAGATGACTGATCACATGGTCAAAATCATCTTGACTGCCTTGGTGAAGATGTGAATGAAGCGCCATCCTTTTTTCTCCTTTTCTTAGGACTACTGACATTATACACTATTTTTAGAAAACTTTCTATTTCCTTGTTTGAAAAATATCAATAGGATCTAACCCTCACATCATAAAGAAAATAAAATCAAATGTGGCAGATATCATGGAAAACTACTAAAGTTTTGCCCCTTATTTGCCCCTTAAACAAGAAAAAAGCCTACTGCACAACGTAGAAACGTTTATACAATGGGCTTTTCACGTTCAATTATTTTACAGCGTCTTTAAGGGCTTTACCTGCTTTGAAAGCTGGTACCTTAGAAGCTGCGATTTCGATTTCTTTACCAGTTTGTGGGTTGCGACCTTTACGAGCTGCACGTTCACGAACTTCAAAGTTACCAAAACCGATAAGTTGTACTTTTTCACCTTCTGAAAGGTAGTTTTCAATAGCTGCGAAAACAGCATCTACAGCCTTAGCTGAATCTTTTTTAGTAAGCTCAGTAGCTTCTGCTACTTTTGCAATCAAATCTTGTTTGTTTGCCATTTGAGTAAATCCTCCAATATATTTCTTAGCGATAACGCTTAACAAGTTATATCATATCTAAAAAAAGCTAGTAGGTCAAGTATTTAGGGCTAGTTTGATAGATTTTTCTTATAAATATCAAAGGTTATCTCGTCATTAACCAAATCAATTTTATTAGCTTTGATGAAAATTCCATTAGTATTTTTCATATTTTGCAAATTAATAATAATCGCTGACTGACTAGGTTTGACTGCCACAATATCTGGTAAATCATAACTTGATTTAATGTATTGCAAGACTTCTTTTTCTGGCAGAGGAAGAGTCCCTACTGAAAAAGAAGTCACCTTTAATTGCACCGCACCATTCTCCAACTTATAAGGCTCAAAATACACATATAAAGGAAGGTCATATCCTAGTAAACTGTAACTTCCCTCAAACATAATGGTATCATTTGAAGCATAGAGTTTATAAGTCATTTTATTTGATTGGTAAGGCTCTAGATAAGAAAGAATGGTCTGGTTTAACTTTTCTTTATTTGTGGTAAAGGTACCAACTAAAATGGCATCTGTTTTGGTTTCAGTAATCTTACTGGCATTAGGTTCACGAATAGTAATAATACGGCTAGCTAAAACTCCAAAAAAAGCAAGATTAAGCGCTAGTAAAGCTAAACAAGCCCACTTCCACCAATTAGTCTTTACTCCAAGTTGATTTTGTTTCACTGATTTTCTCCATAACTGCTGTACTCATAATACGATAACCCGTATTATTGGGATGAAAATGGTCCCCTGTAAAAAGGACATCATTGATAATCTGGGTTTGCTGACCAGAGCTTTCCACAATTCCCTCCTCACCATCTAAGCCTTTGTATAAGAGCTCATTGATGGGAACAAAATAAACGCCTTCATACTCCGCTGTGACAGCCTCCGTCTGATTATTCCAATTATCAATTACCTCTTGCATCTCAGTCATCTCTGGAAAATTAAGATAAAATGGATTATAAATCCCCAAAATATAGATCGGGAGATTGGGATTTTCAGATCGTGCCACTTCAATAATCTGACGGAGACGTTTTTGGTAAGCCTTAGCTGGCTGGGTAAAACTAGAAACCTTTAGTGTGGTTAAATTTTTCCGAATAACCGCCATCACATCATTTCCACCTACTGTCAAGGTCATCAGATTAGCTTTTTTTAAATCATCCTGAATGGCTTTTTTCTCTGTCATACGCTTTAAGATTTGTTGGCTGGTATTCCCAGAAACACCATAATTAGAGGTCGCCACTTGATAGCCATAAGCACTTGATAAAGAATCTGCTAACAAGGGAACAAAGCCACCCTGATTGGTGGTATCACCAACACCTTCTGTCAAGGAATCTCCAATAGCAACGTAATTCAGTTTAGAAACTGTCTTTGAGAGAAAGTCTTCTTTGGTCAGTTTGGAATCTTCCTTTGGAATCATAAAATTCCAGAGGATGGCAGATAAGAAGAGAACAGAGCTAAAGAAGATTAACCCTGTCCAAAATGATTTTTTAAACATAACGCACTAAGATAGCCCAGGCATTCTCTCCAGTATGTGTTTGAATGATAGAGCCAGTTTCTAAAACTGAGATTTTTTGACGGACCATATCTTGCAATTCTTCTGCCAAACTCTTTGCAAAATCTGATGTGCCAGCATAAGAAATCCCAAGTTCTGCTACTTCTTTGCCTTCTAGACTTTCTTTGAATTCTTCTAACCATTTGGTAAAGGTTTTATTCCCTCTTCCTTTTACAACAGGTACGAGCTCATGGTTTTTCATTTCCATGACAACCTTAATATTCAAAAGAGAGCTCAAGAGCCCTGTCACGCGCCCAATACGTCCCCCTTTGACAAGATTTTCTAAAGTAGAAACACCAATAAACAATTGTGTCTTCGCTTGAATTTCTGTTATTTTTTCTAAAATCTCATCACGACTCGCTCCTGCTTTAGCCATCTTAGCAGCTTCCACAACTTGGAATTTCATGGCTTGATCAGTGAAATTAGAATCAACAACTACAACATCTGCTTCTGACAGGTTAGCCCCTTGTCTTGCCGCTTCAACGGTTCCTGATAACGATTTTGAGAGGTGAATAGAAATCAAATCACTTCCATCCTTAGATAAAGTATCATAGGTCTCTGCAAATAATCCCACTGGTGGCTGACTTGTTTTAGGTAATTCTTTACTTGAGGTCATTAACGAAAGAAATTCTCCCTCTTTTAAATCGTTGTCATTATAAAGTTTACCATCTACCATAACAGATAAAGGAACAATAGTGATTCCTAAATCTTGGACCAACTCTGGTTCAATTGTGATAGAGGAATCGGTAACAATTTTGATTTGTGTCATACAATTATCCTATTCGTCTTTTCTAAAAAATTATCTTATGTCTCATTATAGCAAAAAAGAGCAGTTTAAAAAAAGATTAATGGTCTTTATTTAATGAAAAATCTACTTTTTTTATCTCGATATGATTAAGAAGAAGCCTAATATAATGTTTCCCAGAATAATGCCGACGTGTTGATAAATCTTTCCATCGGTAATCTTTTTTTCCAGAGATAGTCAGGTCAGCTACAAAATCAGTATCCTTAAGATAAAAAATCTTCTCACCAATCTGACCATTAGCTTTTTGAAATCCAAATGCCAAACTTAAACGAAACTTACTTGGTACAGGAGAATGAATCGTTACAGCATATGAAATTTGGCTGGTATCGCCATCATGTACCTCAAGAGAATCTAAAGCCAGCTGAGCCTGCTTTATCTCAAAATCCTGAGTATAGCCCATAAAAGCCAGTGCAGGTGGATAGCCAGTTTTAATTAATGTTCTTAAGGCTGTTTTGATGATCCAATCTGTTTTGGGATCTTGATTTTTCCAAGTCTTTAAATGATCGATGACTTCATCTGGATAAAATCTGGTCAGATCATTAAGGTTATTAGCCACACTTTTTCTAACATAAAGAGACGGATCTGCCTTTAACCTCTCTAATAGCTCAAAAATCTCTGATCTATGTATCTTCAAATCAGGAACTGCCTGGCCCCAAGGCAAACGTAGGCGTGTCCCCTCACTGGCCAATCTACGATGATGTTCATTATCTGATAAGCTCAGCTCTTTTAAAAAAGCAAAGCTGGCATCAAAGTTGTGGTTTAAAAAATAGCGGATAGCAAATTCAGATGAAGAGCCAGTGGTTAACACTGCCATCCCTCGAAACGAATGATCCAAGTCCTCTAAGCCATATTTCCAAATGATGTCATTAAGAAATAAATAATCAAATCCTTGACAGGTTGAGTTCAGTTTTATCAACAAGTCCACCACATCTGCATAAGGAAGTTCAAGCGTGTGATAAGTAGCATCAGCCATACGTTTAAAACGGTCCATCAATGCTAAATCATCCCAGTCATCCTGTAAAACAGCTTGATAAAAAGACTCTGAAACAAAGTCAGAATAATGACTTTGAATAGCCTTTACAAATTCTTCTAGAAATGCCTCGTCGTACTTTAGACGTAATTCCTCAGCCATATTAACCTTTCTTTAAGAGCTCTCTTGCTTGAATACGAGCTGCTTCTGTTAGATTCTGGCCAGCTAACATTTTAGCAATTTCTTCAACGCGCTCCTCATGACTTAATAAACGAACTGTCGATACGGTTGAGATTTCATCACTTTTTTTCTCAATAAAAAACTGATAGTCTGCAATCGCAATCACTTGTGGAGAATGTGAAATGGCTAAAACTTGACCATTACTTCCAATACGATGGATTTTTTGTGCAATAGCTTGAGCAACACGGCCAGAAACACCTGTATCCACCTCGTCAAATACAATACTTGTTTTATCCTCACGACGTGAAAAAACAGTTTTCAGCGCTAGCATTAAACGAGAGAGTTCACCACCTGATGCCACTTTGACTAAGGGTTTGAAGCCTTCACCTGGGTTCGTTGAAATATAGAACTCTATCTGTTCATTTCCCTCGCGGTTAAATTTTCCTTTTGAAAATTGTACCTTGAAGTTTGCTTTTTCCATATAAAGATCATTTAGCTCATGCTTAATATCCTGCTCCAGCTGATAAGCTAGGGTTTGTCGGGCTTCTTTAAGATGATTAGCTGCAACAACAAGCTCCTTCTCCAATTTTTTGAGTTGCCCTTCCAGATCATCAGAACCATTTTCACTTCCTGTTAATAGCTGATATTCTTTAGAGATATTCTCAAAATACTCTAAAACATCATCCACTGTCCCACCATATTTTCGTGTAATACTATTGATCACATCTAGTCGAGATTCAATCTGAGAAAGAAGACCTGCATCAAAATCTAAGCCATCTAAAATATCTCCCAGACGCTTTGTGACATCTTCTAAGATATAATAACTCTCAGATAAACTGTCAGACATTTCCTTATATTCCAGATCAAACTCTTCCAAACTCTGCATATCATTCATGGCTGAGCGAATATTGGCGAGACTTGAAAAATCTTCATTATCCAACATAGCATGGGCATTAGTAAGGGTGTCTGCAATCTGTTTATGATTAAGGAGTTTATCACGCTGATGCTGTAATTTTTCATCCTCTCCAGAAACTAAGGCAGCTGTTTCTAGTTCCGCTATTTGAAATTCTAACATTTCAATTCTTGCCTTGTGCTCCTGCTCATTTTTTTGCTTTTGGAGAACTTTTTGTCGTAACTGTCGATACCTATCAAAAATCTCCTGGTAGGCCTTTTTCTCGCTCCAAAAATGTTCGTCACCAAAGGCATCTAACATATGGATGTGGTATTGTGGTTTCATCAGCTCTTCTTGGTCATGTTGCCCATGGATATCAACTAAAAAATAACCAATACTTTTTAAAACAGATAAATTCACCATTTGTCCATTGACACGGCTGACCGAGCGCCCATTTTGAAAAATCTCGCGTCGAATAATCAGCTCATCACCCACTTCGATGCCATTTTCCTCTAAAATGGCCACTAACTGAGGTTGTCTAGTAATGGAAAAAAATCCCTCAATTTCAGCTTTTTTCGCACCATGACGGACAACTTCCATATTTGCTCTACTTCCTAGCATCATATTCATAGCGTCAATGATGATAGATTTTCCTGCTCCTGTCTCCCCTGTTAAAATGGTCATCCCGTTATCAAAACTAAGAGCTATCTCTTCAATAATGGCAAAATTCTTTATGGAAATTTCAAGTAACATTTAGCCCTTCTCCATCCACATTTCTAAACTTTCTCGAATACGCTTTGCAGCTAATTGACTTTTAGCAACCAACAAAATACTATCGTCATCAGCAATACAAGAAAAGACATCTGATCCAAACTGCTCCAAAAGCACCCGTTTTATCAAGCGGGTGTTTCCTGGGACAAGATCAATATTGATAAAATTGAGAAGTCCAGGCGTCTCTTCTGAGATGGCTCTTAAACTGCCATTAATGACATTGATCGTTGGGGCCACTTTTTTAGGTTTTTCTTTAGAAAGACCGTAAATATATTTGCCGTGATCCGTCGGTATCTTAACAATACCAATTTCATTAATATCTCGTGAAATTGTGGCTTGTGTCGCCGTTAACCCTTCTTCTTTTAAAAGGGAAACAAGATCATTTTGTGTTTCGATGGCATTTTCTGTCACAATTTTTCTAATCAGATCTAAACGCTCACTCTTTTTCATCTGACTTAAACTCCTTTTGTGCTGCTTCTAAAACTAGGTTAACACGGTCTAAAACTGCATTTTCCACCTGATTTCCTTTTTTGAGGTGTAAAAGAAATTCTGTATTCCCATGCCCACCTTGGATAGGAGAAAAATCTAATCCCAAGATTGAAAAACCAAACTCTTGGGCAAAGTCAATCACATTTTCTAACACCATGGCATGTACTTTAGGATCTTTGATAATCCCATTTTTTCCAATCTGCTCCCGACCAGCTTCAAACTGTGGCTTAATGAGAGCCACTACTTGACCGTCTTGAGCCAGTATCTGATATAAGGCGGGTAAAATCAGACGAAGAGAAATAAAACTAACATCAATAGAAGCAAAACTTGGTTGCCCTTGATCAAAATCTTCTGGCTTAGCATGGCGAAAATTGTATTGTTCCATGCTAACGACACGCTCATCTTGACGCAGTTTCCAAGCCAATTGATTAGTCCCAACATCAACTGCATAAACTAATCTAGCACCATTTTGCAACATCACATCAGTAAAGCCTCCTGTTGAAGCACCGATGTCAAGAGTGATTTGATCGGTCAATAGAATCCCAAAGCTCGATAAAGCTTTTTCAAGTTTCAGGCCTCCGCGACTAACATACTTGAGTTTTTCCCCTTTTAACTTTAACTCTGTTGCATCATCAATCTTCTCACCAGGCTTATCAAAACGCTCACCATTTACTACCGCTACGACAAGACCTGCCATAACACCACGTTTAGCCTGTTCTCTAGTATCAAATAAACCTTGTTTATAAGCTAGAACATCCACTCTTTCCTTAGCCATGTAGTCGTAACCTCTCTATTATCTTCGTAATTTCATCTTTATTAAAGCCTTGTTTAGCTTCTAATTCTTTAAAAATGGCTAACACATCGTCTAAAGACTGATTTAAAATAGCTCTTGAGGCGTCTAAGCCTAACAGACTAGGATAAGTTGATTTTTCTGACAGAAGATCTTTTTTGGGGGTCTTACCAAGTTCGTCAAAATCAGCAGTAACATCTAAAATATCATCTCTCACCTGAAATGCTAGACCAACTAATTCTCCTGCTTGACGTAAAAGATCTAGACTATGGCCATCAACTTCTGCAAGAAGCCCTGCTGCGACAAAAGGATAGGCCAAAAGCTTTCCTGTTTTATGAGCATGGATTTTTTGCAGCTCCTCTAATGGTAGTCTTTTTTCTTCTCCCCTGATGTCTAACATCTGTCCTGCAACCATCCCATGACTGCCTGAAGCCTCTGACAACTCTCGCACCAAAGCTAGTGCGACTTCTGCTTTTAGCTCAGCCTTTGCCAAAAGACCAAATGGATCTAAAAAAAGGCTATCTCCTGCTAAAATAGCAGTGGCTTCATCAAATTTTTTATGGTTGGTTAAACGCCCACGACGGTAATCGTCATCATCCATAGCTGGAAGATCGTCATGAATAAGGCTTCCTGTGTGAATCATCTCAAGTGCAGCAGCTACTTGAAAATGCGCCCTTGTCAAAGCCACGCCAAATCCTTCTAAAAGATCTAAAAAAATTAAGGGGCGGATACGCTTACCGCCTGCCTCAATAGAATATAAAATACTTTCTACCAAATCACTTGAAATCAAGGCCTCTTGATAATAAGACCTCATTGCTTGGTCAATGCTCTTGATTTTATCCACCACTTAGTCCATTTCCTCTTCTGTTCCATCAGCTTTCATCACTTTGACTAAGGTCTTTTCAGCATCTTGTAAGGTCTTTTGGAGATCCTTAGACAAGAGCATTCCTTTTTGAAATTCTGTAATCGCTTCTTCAAGAGCCACATCGCCAGTTTCTAACTTGCTGACAATCATTTCCAATTCTTGTAAATTTTCCTCAAATGTTTTTTTACTTTCTGACATTTTTTACCTCTGCATCTATTTGACCATCTCTTAGCTGAATACTAATCTGGTCTCCTTTAGTAAGTGTTTGAACACTTGCCAAAATCGTATCTTCTTGTCGAACAATGGCATAACCTCTTGCCACAATTCGCGTCGTATCAAGTGATAACAAGGCATCTTGTGCTTTTTCAAAACGCGCTAATTTATTGTCATAGTGATTAGACATATGACTAAGAAGTAGGCGCTCTTGTTGCCTTACTCTCTCTTTTAAATAACCGACTTGTCCTTTTAAATCAAATGACTTGAGACGTTGAAGCACGAGTTGCTCTGCCTGTCTCTTTTGTGTCAGTCGCTCTCTTGTCAATTGCTCTAAACGTTGACTAAGGCGATCTAACTTTTGTAAATGCCCATCATAGAGCCGTTCGGGCTGCCTAAATATCACCGATGACAGCAACTTATCTAGCCGCTCTTGACGTCTGATGATCAACTGCCTACTTGCTTGGTAGAGACGATTTTGACGATCTTGAAGGCTCGCAAGAACATCACTTTTAGTGATTGGAGTAGCCAATTCCGCTGCAGCTGTTGGTGTTGCAGCTCTTTGATCAGCAACAAAGTCTGCCAAGGTCGTATCCGTTTCATGCCCTACACTAGAGATAATTGGAAGGTGGGATTCAAAGATGGCTTCAACCACACTTTCTTCATTAAATGCCCAGAGATCTTCAATAGAACCTCCTCCTCTCCCTACAATCAGAAGATCTAAATCTTTTCGTTGATTAGCTAAACGAATATTCTCTACAATCTCTTGACTAGCTCCATCTCCTTGAACCTTGGTAGGAAACAAGAGAATATCAACTCCTGGAAAACGCCTTGAAACCGTTGTGATAATATCACGAATCACCGCACCACTAGGACTTGTGATAACTCCTATTTTTTTTACAAAACGAGGAAGAGCTTGCTTATGACGAGAGTCAAAATAACCTGCTTCCGTCAGCTTTTTTTTGAGTTGCTCAAACTGAATGGCTAAGGCACCAATCCCATCTGGCTCTGCCTTTTCAATCACAATGGAATAAGCTCCACTAGGCTCATAAAGTTGAATCCGACCAATCACATTAATCTTCATCCCTTCTTCTAATTCAAAGCCCAGATTTTTAAAAGCTCCTGCCCACATGGTTGCCTGTATGACAGCCTTTTCATCTTTGAGCGAAAAATATTGATGCTTGGGACGCTTTCTAAAGTTAGAAACCTGCCCTGTCAAATAAACCCGCTCTAAATAAGGGTCGCGGTCAAATTTTAATTTTAAATACTTGGTCAAACTCGACACTGATAAATAATCCGACATGCTCCCTCCTTCATTTATGCATAATTACTCCCATTATAGCATTTTTCCCTTAAAAATGGTGGGACAAAAGACAGGAAAAACAGCAATCACTCTAAGAAAATAAAAAGAGCGAAACAACATAAAACACACCCCAAAAGTTAGACAGAAAAATTCTAACTTTTGAGGTGCGACTTCTAGCACTTCAATGGGGTTATGTTTTGTTATCAATTATTTTTCGACATGACTCTTGAAAAAGTTAGTGTGATACTAACTTCTTGTGATAATTTACAATCTAATTAACGTTAATACTTTATTTATTTGCCGTTCAATCTCATCTAAATCTACCACAAACCATTCATTTACTGAAATTGTTTTACCTGTTGGAGAGATCGTCTCTAATTGAACCCGCTTATCACTAAAAGCATCATGTAGGTATTTTTCTAGCTTATTGGCAGAAACATTTTGAATGTCGTAACTGGCTACTAGATGAACTGGAGCAAACAGATAGGTCGCTTCGTTTTGGCTATTGGAGAGCCTTTTTTTGATGTCTGTCGCCACTCCAATCTTATATAGGTTATCCAATTTTGTAAATCTACTATCGTTTCCTGCATATCTAACAACATAAATGTAGCCAGTGGTCTGATATTTAGAAGCTTCCTCACCTAGTATAGAGATGGTGTCCAAGGGTTCTGTCACCAATCTCCCCGAACGCTTTTTATCGTACAGAGAAGAAATCAAACTCAAGAGCCAAACATGGTTCTCCGTACCATTTTCATAAACCGTATGGACCTTATACTTACGATCTGTTGACTGGTTGACTTCCACACCTGTCTTAGGATCATAAATTTTGGCAACATACAGCATGATACCATTATCAACATAAAAATTCCCCTGTTTGATGGGATTTTTTTGGCTGATACGGTTTCCTTGGCTAGTTTCTGCGATAGATTTTATCTGTCGTTTACCGCTGGCAACATCCGCATGAACTTGGGTAAATAAGTTCCGATAGACCTCAAATCCCGTCTGAACACGTTTGCGACTACTAGACTTACTCGAAGCCCTAACAGTTCCCTGATAACGTTTGGTGCTAAATAAGGACTTGTCTGTTTCAAAGTTTTCAAACAACTCATCATCATTTAAAATATCATCTAAGTCATCTACCATGTCCCACTCCTAGCAAATCCAACTCATCATAAGCAATAACCAATGCCTTTCTGTCCTCATCCGAACGGATAGCCTTCAAGCGACTGAATAACTGTCGTTCCTTAATTTGAGTGCTTCTTTGTGGCTCTCGACCATGTTCCTTCACCCAGTGAATAATTTCCATAAATTTCTCAATCTCTGGGTGTAGTTTTTCTACTTTAACAACGCGAATCCCTTCTACCAGACTGTCAAAAGCTTCATCAGCAAAAATATCATCTAAGGTTGCAAAATTTTCTATCATTGATTATCCCTTTCACGACGGAGTTCGTCCAGTTTAGCTAAGGCAAAATAAAGGCGTTCTTCTTCTAAATCTGAAGTATTTCGCCTTGGTGAGCGTCCATGCTCAGCTTGGAATGCCTTGATTTGAGGATAGAGCATGCGCAGTTCATCAATAGTAAATTCTACTTTTTTAGCATCAAATACCCGTGCAATCAGGCTCAAAGTTCGACTGTCCACATCTCTTGATAGCACCTCATAAGCACTTTGGAAAGGATTGACACTATCAATCAAATCAATACTCAAGTCATCAATGTTGATAAATTTATCCGCCATTTTTAAGAGCTTCTTGTTCTCGCTATCTTTCTTAGCATTGGATAAGGTCAAGTCAGCTACCAAATGCTGACGAACTTCTTCAACCTCTGTCTGTGTCAGGTCTGGATAACGGGTCGCAATCACCCTTGGAATCAACTGTTTATTGATGACCTTGCTCTCTGCACCTGCAGAAATAGCTGCCTGCACCACATCATCTTGCAAGACAGAGGCCTTTAAGTCTGTAATATCTTGTTCGATGATTTTTTGGGTGCGTTCCGTTGATGGCTTGGCCAGACCCTTGATAAAGATTTCGGCTCCATTGGCTTTCTGACCATCATTCTCCTTTCGCTTAAACTTGAAAGACGGCGAGAGAACATTCTCCATCAGCAGACTGGCAGTAATGGCCTTCATGATATTGTTGACGGAGAATTGTACTTCCTGGTCTTCTGCATCAGGCTCTGCGATTAGATTAGTAAATTGGGCTCTGGTCTTGTTTGAACTGTCCCGTGTAACCCGTCCGATAATCTGGACAATCTCTGTCAGCGAAGAACGGTAGCCGATGGTCAGGGCGTATTCCGCAAACGGCCAGTCAAACCCTTCCTTAGCCATCCCTAGAGCTATAATCATATCTAGCTCTTCTTCACGGTCCATTTTCGCCAAATAAGCGCTGACCAGGTCACGACCATCTTCTGTCACCAAGTCCGCAATCTTCAAGATTTTACCTGTCTTAGAACGCAGATGAATAATCCCATGCTCATCTTTATGCAGGTAATCCCCCAGACAATCTAAAATCTCATCCACTTCTCCATACTTATCCTTTGAAGACTCGCCAGAATTGACATTTGGAATGTGAATGATGGTCTTCTTGTCAATGAACTCTGGCAATAAATCTGGAAAGGCATCCGTGTAGCGACCACGGTAAAACTTGTAGTTCATGACAAAGGACTTGAGGTATTGATAGCCCTCCAACTGTTCATAGTAGGTATAGGTCACACGCTCAAAACGTGCCTCATCCGCTGGGTCCAAGATAGGCACACTATCTCCACGGAAATAGGAACCTGTCATGGCAAAGACATGGGCAGTTGATTTTTGCAAGACTTCCCGCAGGGCAGTTCCCAAGACAGAATTATCGTCCTGAGATACATGGTGAAACTCGTCAATGGCGAGCAAGCAATCATCAAAATCTCTGGCATCCAGTTGTTCAGATGCGAAGCGGAGCGTGGCATGGGTTGCGATCAAGACATCATCTGTTTCATCAGTAGACTGGATAAAGTTGATAAACTTTTCTACCTTGCTTTTGGCAGTGCCTGATGTTGTTAGGTTGTTCTCCTCTTTGACGATCCAATCCCAGTAATAACCAAAGTCGGAAAGCTTGGTCGAACGGAAAGACTTGCCAATGGACTTTTCAGGCACGGCTATGATAGCCTTTTTCAAACCTTGGCGTTTCAGCTTATCCAAGGCAACAAACATAAGTGCCCTAGACTTACCTGAGGCTGGTGGTGCCTTGACCAATAGGTAAGGGCTATTTCTTTTTTCATAGACACGCGCCTGCATCTCGCGCATGCCCAGTTCATTGGTATTGACGCTGGTTTTCTTCTGACCATAGGTCACTTCAAAAAGCTGGCTCATGACTGCTCCTTTATTTCTTTATAGCGTTTCAAAAGGTGGCTAAGGCGTTCTTCATCGCTGGTAAATGGTGTTTCCTTGTAGGCACGTTCAACTATACCATCTAGTACCTGATGGGCTTCTCTGAGAGCTTGTGGCATGGTATCACGATGGTATAGTTCTGCCAAGGTACCACCTAATTCTTCCCGTAGGTCGAGAATTTCAAAGACTTGTTCTTCGATTTGATTTTTTCGCTTAGTGGATAACTCTGGTACAGGGAAGGTATTGTAGACCAGACCAGCAGAATAACGATAATCTGTTTTTAACTTTCCACCGATAGCCCGCAACCAAGTCATGTGAAGCCGTGACATGAGAAGACCAAGAAGATAGACAGGGGCGTTGTAGATAGTGATTACTGCATCAGAAACTATTGTATCCCCTCCGCTAATAAAATCCATTGGAACATACTTCCGTGCTTCAGAAGACACTCTAGGTATTAAAATAGCTTGTTCAGAAAAGTCCTTTATTTCACCGAATCTCCACGGTATTTCAGCCAATTTATTTGTTGCTTCAGATTTTGCTGATAATCTAAAATTTTTGACATGGTTTAATCTTTGGGAAATAATAGGATTTTTTTGCAACTTAAAATAATCATCTTGATTCAGCCATAGAGCATATCTATATGTTCCCTTAATAAACTCTTCCCCACTTTTAAATTTCTTAAAGATTGAAGTCAAATCTGGATAGTTTTTTAGAAATTCTTGATACTCAGATATAGAGAACAACAGGCCACCGCCATCATATGGACCGTTTCCTCTTGACATCTTAGGTAAACCATTTAGCGCTTTGCTACTTGTAGAAACAATAATATCGTCACCTTCAGTCAAATAAGGAGTAATGTGTTTTGCTGTTTGTCTAATTAAGTTCTCATCATAAATATAACGTTCTTCATTTACATTACTTCGATTCGATATTCCTACAATAGCCACTGTTACACCTGCATTATTGGCTGCACTATTCCCCCATTTAAATGAGGTATACGCAAACTCAAATTCCATTCTATCTAACAATGTTGGCCAAATGATTGCCACCTGTTCCCCTTGAAAAATAGAGTTTGTCGTTACAAAAGCTAATTTAGCATTTGCTGTATTGATAAAAGAAACTCCCTTATAAAACCAACCAGCTACATAATCCATTTTTGAAGCCTTACGATTCCCAAGGCTAACAGCTTTTATATCTTCCTTCTGTTCTTTGGATTGTAAACTACTACCAATATAAGGCGGATTTCCTATCAGGTAGATTTCATCAGTCGGAGTGTGTGGTACAACCCTATCCCAGTCAAGTCTCAGGGCATTTCCTTGGGTGATATTTCCTGCATCGCGAAGAGGGAGGAAGGCTTGTTTTATTGAGATTTCTTTTTCCGTTTCCACATTCATTTGGTGCTCAGCTATCCAGAGGGAAAGACGAGCCACCTCATGAGCAAAGTCATCTAGCTCGATGCCATAGAATTGATTGAGGCTGATGTTAGAAAAAAGAGCAAATGAGTCATTTTGACTTAATTCACGAAGTGATTTTAGTATTTTAATCTCTAAACGTCGGATTTCTTTATAAGTGATGATAAGAAAGTTTCCTGAACCACAAGCTGGATCAAGGAATTTGATATGAGAGATTCTATTCAAAAGGCTTTCAAGTTCCCGAATGAACGTATTACGATTTTCACGTCTCGTTTTTTCAGTAACATCCTTGTCTTCATTTTCATTGATTTTATCCACGATAGTCTGATAATTAGCCGTCAGTTCATCAAGGAAGAGCGGCTTGATAACCTTCATGATATTTTCAACTGAAGTATAGTGCATACCAGAGCTTGAACGGTGTTCACTACTAGCAACCGTCTGAATCATAGCCCCTAAAATATCAGGATTGATGTCAGTCCAGTTGAGGAGCTCGCCAGCTTCCAAGATTAACTTTCTCGTTTTCTTATCAAATACTAAATTGGTCGCGGCATCAGTAAAGAGTTTTCCATTGACATAAGGAAATTCTTGCAACCAGCTTTCTTGGCTGAAACGGTTAGCAATATCTAAGCTAGCAAATATCTGATTGAAAAGAGCATTCAAATCACTGCCATCTTCTCGCGAGCGTGTTTTGATGGCATTGGTAAAGATACCCTTTTTCATGATTTCTGTATCTTCGGCAAATAAAAGAAAAAGCAAGCGAATCAAAAACAGGTTAAACTCTTTTTCCTCTTGACTACGGTCATCAAAGTGATTGATTTTCTTTAATTCATCATACAAACGTGTGAAGCGTTCCGCAGCCTTAATATCCGCAGGATTTTCCTTGGCATAATCTACCTTCTCTACACCATTCCAAGCCAAGAAAAAATCAGCATAAGTTGGCAAGTCCTTAAAAGGAATCTGTATGGTATCGAAAGTCTTGGTATCCTTGGCCGCAAAGTCCACAAAATTGGTCACAATAATGTAGCGGGGTTGTGACTTCTTATCTTTAATCACCTCTTCAATCTCAGCAACACCTGCCACTACTGACTTATCAGCCGCAACAGTCTTGAAGTAGAGCTTGTTCTTGATTTCACCACTTTGTTCTTTACGGATACGGGTGATAGTCGCCTTGGGAATATCATAAAAAGACAAGAATTCATAGATAAAAGAAGCTTGGTCATAACCACCTTCCAATAACTGCTGAATCTTGTCTTCGATTGTAATAATATCAAACTTTGCCATAAGATCTCCTATACTACCTATTACAATTTTAAATTGTATTAGTACAAAAAAAGAAGTGATCCTCATTACCACTTCACTTTTTGTTACTAATCTTCCTTATCAGTACACGTCAGTTTATATTGTGATAAGACTTTGATTTAAAAGGTTAAGGTAGGAATGTCAATGACTACCTTAACCTGCTATAGTGTAGTATAGCAGCGTTCTCAATAAAAAAATCCAGACAAAGGACTGGATTTTTTATCAATATTATTCTAATAATTGTCGCATGGCCTTTGGCAAGTATTGGCTGATTTGCGTTGGGAGGACGACGTAAGCATCTTGTGAAAGATGGTCTGCAATGGCTGAGTGAAGATAAACTGCAGCAGCGACACTTTCCCAAAGATCTTGGTTAAATTGGGCTAGAAAGCCTGCAATCATCCCTGCTAAAGTATCTCCCATACCACCTGTTGCTTGGTAAGGACCTCCAACAGTAATGTGACCCACTTTATCTCCTTGATAGACACGTGTTTGATGGCGTTTATGTACTAAAATTGTCTGATCTGGAAAGTCTTTCAAAGCTTTAAAATTGGTGAAATCATCTTGTGCATCAGGCGATAAGCCACTCAAACGTTCCCACTCTTTTTGATGAGGTGTTAATACAAGCGATGAATGAGGTAAGATGGAACGTTCTTTTTTGGCCAATAAATTTAGGGCTGAGGCATCCATCACTAAGACTTGATCTGCTCTAACTCTTTCTAAGACTTGGTTAAAAATAGTTTCAGATAGCCTATTTTCAGCTAAGCCTGGACCAATCAAAATAACAGTTGCTGCATCCACTTCACGCGCCAACAAATCTTGATCGCGCATATCAAATCCCATCGCTTCTGGTAAGTGAGTGTGAAGGGCAGTCAGATTTTCCCTATCAGTTGCCACACTCACTAAGCCTGCTCCGCTTTTCACACAGGCTAGGGCTGATATAATAATAGCACCACCAAAAGGAGCTTGACCACCTACTAAGAGAACACGTCCAAAAGCCCATTTGTAAGCATTTGGCTCACGCTTTACCACAACCTTTTTAGCTAAACTTTCCTCTATTATCATCTGTTCACACTTCTAAGGGCTGACTCATAGGTTTGTTCCATCAGCATGGTAATGGTCATAGGGCCTACACCACCTGGTACAGGGGTGATGTAACTGGCAAGTTCAGCTACCTCATCATACTTAACATCCCCAATCAGCTTTCCATTTTCATCACGGTTCATGCCGACATCAATCACTACCGCGCCCTCTTTAACAAAATCCTTTGTCACAAAATGCCCACGCCCAATTGCCACAACTAAGATATCAGCCTTTTTAGCGACCTCTGCTAAATGATGCGTTCTAGAATGCGTGAGGGTCACCGTTGCATTTTTATTAAGTAAGAGTTGAGCCATTGGTTTTCCAACGATATTACTACGCCCAATCACCACGGCATGCTTCCCTTCCAGATCAATATGATAGTCTTTAAACATCTCCATAATTCCAGCTGGTGTACAAGGTACCATAACAGGATGTCCACTCCATAAACGACCCATATTCATCGGATGAAAACCATCTACATCTTTATTAGGATCAATCGCTAATAACACAGCTTCTTCATTGATATGATCAGGCAAGGGTAGTTGTACCAAAATTCCATGAAAAGAAGTATCCGCATTATAGATCGCAATCAAATCCAACAACTCCTCTTGTGAAGTTGATTCAGGCAAGCGAATAACCTGACTTTTAAAACCAGCAGCCAAGGCAGAACGCTCTTTATTACGAACATAGACCTGGCTAGCTGGATTTTCCCCTACTAAAATCACCACTAACCCTGGTACGACACCTTTTTCCGCCTTTAAACGAGCTACCTTTTCTGCTAACTTTTTCTGCATCTTTTGAGCTAATGCTTTTCCATCAATTATCTGAGCCATAATCTCTCCTTGAACATTGTATTGAGACTATTATAACAAAAAAGGTAGGCCTTGACCCACCTTTTTTCAGAATTTTTTGATAAGTTAGATGATTATCATGATTTATTGATTTCAGTATTATTCTTTTTTATCTCATCTTTAATAGCACAAGAGCAGTCACAGTCGCTACAAGCTCCTTTTTTTTGTAGGGTACTTTTAATAATCCAGACTGACAAGATAACTAAAACAATTAAAATAATTAAGGTTGCTAATGACATCATAACCTCCTAAGAACTTTGACCAACAAGGTTTTCTAAACTGATTACCCTAACTTCCTCAGACTTTGGCTTTCTCATAATCAAGTAAGCAAAGACCAAGACAAGAAGCACAGCTAAGCCTGTCCAAATAGTCACAGCATGCCCTGTTAGCAATAAACCAAGTTGATAAATAATCAAGCTCACGCTATAAGCTAATCCCGTCTGAAAAGCAATCGCCAACCAAGTCCATCCTAAACTATTCATCTCTCTCTTAATCGCTCCTACCGCCGCAAAACAAGGCGCACATAAGAGATTAAAGACTAAGAAAGAATAAGCTGATAAGGCCGTGTAATCCAGTTGTAGATTAGACCATAAGCCGTGACTGCTTTCTGAAGCATCCTTGACATTATAAAGAATACCAAAGGTAGCAACCACGGTTTCCTTAGCCACCAAACCTGTTACTGTTGCGACAGTAGCACGCCAGTTACCAAAACCTAGTGGAGTAAATAAAACAGAGAAAGACCGCCCAATATTTGCCAAAATACTATTTTCTGTATCGACAGCTTCTAAAGTAAAGCTATAAGTACTCATGAACCAAATCAAGATGTTCATGACAAAAATCACAGAGCCGGCACGTTTAATAAAACTCATAGCCTTATTAAAAGCATAACGCAAAACCGAACGTGTTTTTGGAAGGTGATAACTTGGCAACTCCATGATAAACGGACTGGCCATCCCACCGAGTAGCTGTGTTTTCTTAAGAGCAATACCAGATAGGATAATGGCACCAATTCCTACAAAATAAGCACTTGGGGCAATCCAAGGATTTTTAGGGAAAAAGGCACCTGCTACTAAGGCGATGATGGGTAATTTAGCCGAACACGGCATAAAGGTAGTGGTCATCACGGTAATTCTGCGATCTCGTTCGTTTTCAATGGTCCGACTAGCCATGACACCAGGAACCCCACAACCTGTCGCAATCAACATGGGAATAAAGGTCTTACCCGACATGCCAAAACGTCTAAAAATACGATCCATCACAAAGGCGACACGACTCATATAACCAACATCTTCTAAAATACCCAAACATAGAAAGAGGACAAAAATTTGAGGCACAAAACCAAGAACTGCCCCACAGCCCGCTACAATCCCATCTAGGATCAAGCCCTGCATCCAAGCATCAACCTTGAGACTATCTAAAACAGAGCCTACAGCATTTGGAACCCACTCACCAAAAAGAACATCATTAGCCCAATCCGTTCCCATAATCCCAACCGTTTGAATAGATAAATAGTAGACCAACCACATCACCATAGCAAAAATCGGAAGGGCTAAAAAGCGATTGGTCACAATCTGATCAATCTTATCTGACAAGGTCAAGGCAAAATCATCTTCCTTGGTCTGTGCCATCTTAGCAACCTTTTCAATGAAAGCATAGCGCTCATTGATTAAAATGGATTCCGCATCTTCAGTATAGATTTCCTCGGTGATCTTGATGATATCTTTGATTTCTTTTTTCTGAAAATCAGACAAGGAAAGCTGTTCCCAAACTTGCTCATCTCCTTCAAACAACTTGATGGCATAAAATCGTGCATCACTTGCTAAAACTGCTGTTCCTAAAACGTCTATGATTTCAGCTAAAGCCACCTCAAATCTTTTATCATAAGTCGGATAGGCAAAAGAGCTGTCAACTTGAGCCGATTTTTTAGCCAACTTGATTGCTTTCTCAATACCTGTGTTTTTAGTGGCACTGGTTGACACTACAGGCACACCCATATGATAGCTCAGCTTTTCTTCATCGATAGTTTTCCCTTGACTTTTTAAAATATCACTCATATTAAGCACAATCGTCACAGGTAGCCCAGCCTCCAACAGCTGAGTGGTCAAATAAAGATTACGCTCCAAGTTTGTACTATCAACAATATTTAAAATGGCGTCTGCCTCATGGCTCAACAGATAATCTCTAGCTACCAACTCCTCAGGTGAGTAAGGCGACATCGAATAGATTCCTGGTAAATCTTGGATGACTAAGCACTTATCGGATTTGTAAGTACCAGACTTTCTTTCAACCGTCACACCAGGCCAGTTTCCCACACGCTGCCGATTTCCTGTCATAAGGTTAAACAAAGAGGTCTTCCCACAGTTCGGATTTCCAATCAAGGCGATTTCCATTTTTCTTATTCCTCCTCGACCACTGTAATCAACTGAGCTTCTGATTTACGAAGCGTTAATTCATAACCTCGCAGACTAATTTCAATCGGATCACCTAAAGGGGCAACCTTTCTAAGACAGATCTTCGTATGCTTGGTCAATCCCATATCCATCAACCGTCGTTTCGCTTCTCCAACAGTATTGATCTCTTTGACATAGGCAAAGTGACCAACAGGTAAGTCAGCTAACGATATCAGCTGCCCTTCTCCCTCGTAAAGCACAACACTTACTCGCTCCAAGATAGCATTATCAAAAGCAAGCCTAGCTCCTTTAACCATGACAATAGCATTTGATTTGGTTTTGGCGACTAATTTCAAGTGAGTCCCCTGCTTTAAACCCATAGTCGCCAAATGCCTGCAACTTTCCTCGTTTAAATCAATATGCTGAACTTGATAATCCACATCAACTTTGGCATCTATTAATAACAACTATCTTTCACCCTTCCTTTGTAGTAATTTTTCATCATTATAGCACATAAAAAGACAGATAAACATCCTTATCTGTCATATTTTTCATATTGGAATCATTATTGATTTATAGTACTTTACTTAGGAAATCCTTAGTTCGTGCTTCCTTAGTAGCATCAAAGATTTCTTTTGGTGTCCCATCTTCAACAATATAACCACCATCCATAAAGATCACACGATCTGCCACTTCACGCGCAAAGCCCATCTCGTGAGTGACAATTACCATCGTCATCCCTGACTTAGCCAAATCTTGCATGACACTTAGTACCTCTCCTACCATTTCAGGGTCAAGAGCAGAGGTTGGCTCATCAAATAAAAGAACATCTGGATCCATCGCTAAGCCACGTGCAATCGCAATACGTTGCTGTTGTCCTCCTGAGAGGCTAGCTGGATAAGCAGCAGCTTTGTCCTTTAAGCCTACCTTTTCTAGTAAGGCATAAGCCTTTTTCTCCGCCTCTTCTTTCGGAATGCCTTTTGTTTTAATCGGTGATAAAGTGATATTTTCTAAAACGGTCATATTGGGAAAGAGGTTAAACTGTTGAAAAACCATCCCCATCTTTTCACGCATCTTAAAGATATCATTTGACTTGTCAGTGATATCAACTCCTTCAAAGGTTACTGTTCCTTTTGTTGGTACTTCAAGAAGGTTCATGGTACGCAGAAAAGTAGATTTACCAGATCCTGACGGACCGATGATGACGACAACCTCCCCTTTTGAAATATCAAGGTCAATTCCCTTTAACACTTCATTGTTTCCAAAATACTTATGAAGGTCTTTGATGCTAATAATTGCTTCTGACATTATTTTTTCTCTCCTTGCCCTAAACGGTTTTCAAAACGCTTGATCATTGCAGACATAACAGTCGTTACAATCAAATAGTAGAAGGCTGCAAATAATAACGGTTCAATCGGTAGATAGGTTGCTGTTACAACAGATTGAGCACCGTTCCACAATTCCATGACCCCAATGGTTTGAAGAAGCGAACTATCTTTAATAATTGTCACAAATTCATTACCAAGTGCTGGGAGGATATTTTTAAGAGCTTGTGGCAAGATAACATAGCGCATAGCATTTTTAGGGCGAATCCCCAAAGAATAAGCTGCTTCAAGCTGTCCTTTGGGCACAGCATCAATCCCCGCACGAACTGTTTCTGAAATATAAGCTCCACTATTGAGTGATAAAATAATCATCCCAGGTAATAAGCGAGAAAAATCCATATCTAAAACACCAAACGGAATAGTGGGTAAATTATGAAATTTCATCCAAGCAAAAGAAATCATAATTTGAACCACCATCGGTGTGCCACGAAAAACCCAAACATAAAAACTCACTAACCAGTCCAATACTTTAATATTACTACGTTTAGCAAGAGCCACCAAGACACCAATGATAGTTCCAAAGAAAACCACAAAGGCTGAAATCAAGATAGTCACGACAACGCCGTAGTTAAAATAAGCCCAATACTTAGGCAAAAATGAAAAATCCATTTAAATTACTAACTCCTCTAAAAATGTGTGAATCTATTATAATAAAAAATGCATAAAAATACAACCCAAGCTAACTCCCCCCTAAAATAAAAAGGCTGAACATCCTGTTCAACCATTTTGAACTCTTTTTCACTATAAGAAATAGAAGTATTGCAATAGGAGATTAAAGTCTTTAGGAGCAATACCTTGTCAGAAAAGGAGGCCTGAGTATCATCAGGCTATCATACTCTCACATCTGATACGGGAGTATGATAGCCATGCGAAAAAAGTTTTTTTTTGCTATTTTTTTAAGT